>JBFYSM010000275.1:0-5064 GCA_041301605.1 Chloroflexota bacterium
CATCGATAACGTGCTGATGCCGCTATGGTATGGCAATGCGATTGGAAGCACCAACGGTATCCTGTACCACTGGTCAGCCCCCGATAATGCAGCCAACGATTTCCTCGTGGCTGAGCAGAAGGCCCGCTACGGCACCATACCCGACTTGTTCGCTGCGGACGGCATGAACGCCGCCA
Source organism: Chloroflexota bacterium (assembly GCA_041301605.1). Taxonomy (GTDB): domain Bacteria; phylum Chloroflexota; class Anaerolineae; order Anaerolineales; family Villigracilaceae; genus VGNO01. The sequence goes on from JBFYSM010000275.1 coordinate 177, forward strand.
TTATGCTGGTCGAAGGCCTGAAGGCCACCAACGGTGATACCAGTGCCGATGCGCTGATCGCCGCATTCGAAGGTATGAGTTTCGAAGGTCCGAAGGGCACCGTTTACATCCGCCCTGAAGATCACGTTGCCATCCAGGATATGTACATCCTGAAACTGGTCAACCTGACGGAACCGGATGCAAACTTCTACGAATATGTGGAAACCACCCGCCCCGAACCGCCCTGCCTGCTCCCCGAGAGCCTGAAAGATCGCTGCGGCGACCTGTCGTACGGTACCTTGAGCGGACAGTAATTCGACTTTTAGCCCTCACTCCACCCCCTCTCCCTATTATGGGAGAGGGGCAAGGGGTGAGGAGAACATGCTCGCAGACCGTCGACAGTGGAAGATTGTTAATCATCCACTGTCAACGGTCAATGTTCATAGGAAACTGGACGGTGCTATGGATTCTGAAGTCATTTTCGAAACCATTAACCTGCGCAAAGAGTTTGGCGCGCTGGTGGCTGTGGATGATGTCAACATCAAGGTTCACAAGAATACACTGCATGCCATCATTGGTCCTAATGGAGCAGGCAAGACCACATTTTTCAACCTGCTGAGCGGCAATATCGAGCCAACTGCCGGGAAAATCATTTACAAGGGGCGCGATATCACCCGCCAGCCAGTTCACCGCACCATCCACTCCGGGATTGGGCGTTCCTTCCAGATCACCAATATCTTTCCGAACCTGACCGTCTTCGAGAACATCCGTCTGGCGGCCCAGGCCATGGGGAAGGACAGCTTCAAGTTCTGGCAGGCGGCTTCCCATTTCAAGCGATATGAAGAGCGCACATGGGAAGTGATCGGAACGGTTGGCTTGAATGAGCGTGCCTTCACGTTTGCCCGAACCCTTCCGCATGGCGACCAGCGCAAACTGGAGCTGGGCATGATCCTGGCTCCCGACCCGGAAGTGCTCCTGCTCGATGAACCCACCGCCGGGATGGCTGCCGAACAGGTTCCCGAGTTGATCGCGCTCATCCAGCAGATCCAGCAGGCAGGCAGCAAGACGGTCATGCTGGTGGAACACAACATGAACGTGGTTATGAGTGTGTCCGATATGATCACTGTCATGCACCAGGGAGCGGTGCTGGCAGAGGGTACGCCTGCCGAAATCGCGGCCGATAAAGATGTGCAGACCGCCTACCTGGGTGGTCTATATGAGCTGAATATGTAAGAACAGTGGATAGTGGGCAGTGGATTGTTGACAGCAGGAATTTTCCTGTCCACTGCTTGCCACCCGCTTCTCACTGAACTGAGGTCACATGGAATACATCCTCGACGTACAAGATATCCACACCTTCATCGGGCAGTACCACATCCTGCAAGGTGTGAACGTGCGCGTGCCCAAGGGCAGCATCACCGCCCTGCTGGGGCGCAACGGAGCAGGCAAGACCACCACGCTCAAATCCATCCTGGGCTTAACCACACCGCGCCAGGGAAAGGTGGTCTTCGAAGGCCGCGAGATCCAGGGCATGCGTCCCTTCGATATAGCCGCCCTGGGGATCGGTTTCGTCCCCGAGCACCGGGCCATCTTTCGCGACTTGAGCGTGGAAGAGAACCTCAAGATTGCCGAGCGCAAAAAGGGCGATTATGCCCGCAAACAGGAATTCATTTTCTCCCTTTTCCCTGATCTCAAGCGCCTCATCCACCTTTCGGGCATGAACCTTTCCGGCGGGCAGCAGCAAATGTTGGCCATTGCCCGCGCCCTGGTCGCCGACAACAGCCTGCTGTTGATCGATGAACCCAGTGAAGGCCTGGCCCCGGTGTTGATCGAACAACTCATGAAGGCCATCCCGCAACTCTCGGCCGAATCGACCGTGGTACTGGTCGAGCAGAATTTCCTGGTTGCCAGCCAGTTGACCGAGTACTACGTGATCATCGAAGAAGGCCGCTCGGTCAAGGATGGCAAGATGAAAGACCTTATCGATGACAAAGCCACCATCCACCGTTACCTGGGTGCAGCATAAGGAGCCAATATGACCCTATTCATCCGTAAAAACCTGATGCTGCTCATCATCCTATCCGTGCTGACCGGCCTGTTCGTTGCTGCCGCGAGCGGTATGGAATCCCAGGATTTCGTCATCACCCTGTTGCGCGGCCTGTCGGTCGGTTCGCTCACCTTCCTGGTCGCATCGGGCTTCTCGCTCATTTTCGGCCTGCTTGATGTGCTCAACCTGGCCCACGGCACGCTCTTCATGATCGGTGCCTATATCGGCTGGACGGTTTACGTGAGGCCGGATACCTTTGTGGATTTGTTGACGCCGCTGGCGATCATCCTGAGCGGGTTCCTGTTGAAGGATCTGTGGACGGTCCTTTCGACCCGCAGCCTGTTCGCCGGACGAATGAAGCGCATCCTGCCCTGGATTGGGATCGTTCTGGCAGCCGCGATCCTGTTTGGCGTTTTACGATCGTATCCCATCGCCATTTGGGATGTGGGCGATTATGCCCAGAGCCCGGTGTCGATCTCTTACCTGGCCAGCCAGGGACAGAGCATCCTGCCGCCGCCAGCCGCCTTCGACAAGCTCTCACCGTTTCTGGCCCTGGTTGGGCTGCTCGCGGGTGGTTCGCTGCTGGCATTCAGCTTGGCCCTGTTTGGGACGGGGAAGCTGGCTGCTACCCCTCGCCTGAACTGGCGCAGTTTCTTCGGCTTTGCCGTTTTACTCCTGGCGGGTATCCTGTTCTTTATTTTCAATAACGCACTTACTGATTTCCTGGCAGGGGTCAACACCAACTGGCTCTTCCTGATCGCTGCGCTCGTGGCAGTGGCCAGCGGCATCGGGTTGGGCGCGTTGATGGAAACCACCCTCATCCGTCCGCTCTATATCCGCCCGATATACCAGCTCATGGTCACCCTCGGTCTGAGCGCCATCGGAATCGAGATGGTGCGCGCCATCTGGGGGCGTCCCGAATTCACCATGCCACGTCCCGAACTCTTTGCCGGGACGGGGGAAGGCTGCCCGGCTACCTCCCTGGCCGACTGGTGGCAGTATCACTGCTCAACCATGTTATTGTTGGATGGACGCATCCGGATTTTTAATGAGATTGTGATCCCGATCATCGGGGTGATCGTGCTGGTGGCGGTGTGGGTGCTGCTCCAGCGTTCGCGGTTGGGCATGATCATCCGCGCCGGCGTGCAAGATCGTGAGATGGTTGAAGCCCTTGGCATCAACGTGCGAAGGGTTTTCACGCAGGTTTTTGCATTGGGTGTCGGCCTGGCCACCCTGGGTGGCGTATTGGCTGCGCCCTCGATTGGATTATCGAATTTAATGGGTGAGAGTTTCATGATAAATGCCCTGATTGCGCTGGCTATTGGCGGCCTGACCAGCTATCCGGGAGCAGCACTTGGTTCGGTGCTGGTGGGGCTGCTCCAGCAGTTCATCATCAAATATGGGCAAATCGGTATATCCATTCCCTTCACGGATATCATCTTCAAGCCATCACCGCCAATCGTACCTGCTTCAACTGTTTTGCTAATGGTTGTGATCCTGCTGGTTCTGCCCAGTGGCCTGTTGGGGAAGAAGGAGTAGCACATGGCAAACAACAAGATCCTCTCCGCTCTGAAGCCGAACCAGGGCATGCTGATCACATTGCTGATCTTCATCCTCCTGCCGTTTGTGGTTGGGCTGTTCGAAGGCGCATCGCCTGTTCAGGTATGGATGAATGAAAGCGGTCAATCCAAGTTCATCCAGGGCCTGACGATCGAGATCTTCATCCTGGCACTGTATGCCCTAAGTTATGACTTGATCTTTGGTTTTACTGGCCTGCTTTCCTTTGGCCATTCGATGTTCTTTGCGGTTGGTGCCTACCTGACAGGGATTTTGATCAAGAACTTTGGCCTTTCGCTGGGAGCCACCCTTGGATTGATTTTCGTGGCCGGTATTCTGCAGGCCTTGCTGTTTGGGATCGTGCTGCCGCGCGTCAAGGGCATCACCTTTGCCCTGGTAACACTTGGGATGGCTTCTGTCTTTCATATACTGGTTATATCCACGGAACTGGGTGAATATACCGGCTCGGATGTGGGCCTGCAAGGCGTGATCATACCGGAATTCATCAGCCCGGCGGCAGAGCGCTTGCGCCTGTACTTCATCACCCTGTTCATCCTGGTGCTGGTTTTCATGCTCTACAAGCGTTTTGTTAGCTCGCCAACCGGACGGGTGTGTACGGCCATCCGCGAAAACGAAGGGCGGGCTAAGATGCTCGGGTATAACACCTTCTATTTCAAACTGGCTGCGTTGATCCTTTCGTCCCTCACGGCGGCATTGGCGGGTATGTTGCACACCATCTACCAGCCAATCGTCAGTCCGAATGTAGCGGGGTTGGGATACACGGTCGCGGCTCTGCTTATCATCCTGATCGGCGGCGTTGGAACATTGAGTGGCGCGCTGGTTGGGGCGATCGTCTACCGCCTGCTGGATTACGGGCTGCGGCGTTATATCGGTGAAAGCGCCAGTTTCATCAACGGGGCGATCTACGTGTTGATCGTGCTCTTCCTGCCCTATGGGATCGTGGGAACTTGGCGGATGAAATCACTTGGGATCCGGCAAGGCTGGCAAAAGCTCATTGACCGGTTCAAAAGGGCAGCAGAATAACAAGAAAACAAAAAGGTTCTCTGGGAATCGCCGGAAGGGGAAGGAAATTGGGGGTATGGGGCGGGCGAAGCCCACCCCATACCCCAATATCTTTCCATCCATCACGGCAACTCCCAGAGAGCTAAAATAAAATCCGCTGGAAAGCGGATTTTGTTTATGTTATGGATTTGATGGATGAACAGATCCTACCCGGCAGGTGAATTCTTCATCCACTCCTTCGTGACCTGTGCCATCCGGGCTTCCTTGCGCCGTTCGCGCCGC
>JBFYSM010000277.1:0-3662 GCA_041301605.1 Chloroflexota bacterium
GAGGAATCGCGGGGCTTTGCTTTATAATTCACGGAAACATCCCGCCAGGTTGACCCAAAATGGCCATCCCAACCCCTTCTGACCCTGTCCTTAACATTTACCTGACCATCCGCCAGTATCCAATCCTGCGCGGCCGCATCCGGACCCGGATGCGCCAGGAGTTGTTCGATCGCGGTATCATCTCACCGGATGCTTTTGAAATCGAGGCGCGCGAAAAAGCCATCCAGTCCCAAACACGGGAGGGAATCAAGGATCCGTATAGTGAAGAAGCATATGATGTGTGGGAGAAACGCCTGGAACGTGTCCGCGATGCCCTGACGGATTTCTATTTTGCCTACAACCTGCTGCAGGAGGATTTCGAACGCATTGTCACAGAAATCCTGAGCGAGCGCGGCGCAATTCCCGATTTCATCAGCTTCAATCCAGAATTGGCCCCCCAGGATATGCTCTTCGAACAGGCGGCAATGATCGAAGGCATGCCACCCAGCAAAAGAAAACATCTCAATGCGCGCCTGGAAGAGATCAAGGTGGTTCTGATCCGTACGATGATCAGCGACCAATTGGATTACTTGAGAATAGCCCGCAAGTGGTTCACGGTGGATGATTTGAGGAATATTGCCAGTCGCAAGATCGGTCACGGCAAGATCGGCGGCAAATCAGCAGGGATGCTGCTGGCGCATCGCATCCTGAGCGAAGTGGCCCCACCTGAAATTCGAACCGCAGTGCGTACACCCATTTCCTTTTTCCTGGCCTCGGACCTGTTCTATGCTTTTATGGCCACCAATGGACTGGTGCATTGGTCTGATCAAAAATACAAGCCTGAAGAACAGATGCGGGCAGAATATCCACAGATCGTTGAAGATTTCGTTGCAGGTATATTTCCAAAGGATATCCTGGATTGGCTATGCAATATCCTATCAGAAGCCAATCACAGCCCCCTGATCGTCCGTTCCTCGAGCTTGCTTGAGGATAGTTTTGGCACATCGTTTGCAGGGAAGTACGACAGCTTTTTCTGCCCGAACCAGGGCACACCGGAGGAAAACCTTACTGCCCTGACGGAATCCATTGCCCGCGTCTATGCTTCCTGCCTGAACCCGAATGCCCTGCTCTACCGGCACCACAAAGGGTTGGAGGATTATGATGAGCGGATCGCGGTTCTCATTCAATTTGTGGAAGGGGAAAAGTTTGGCCGTTATTTCATGCCCTTCGGTGCAGGGGTAGCCTTCAGCCGCAACCTGTACCGCTGGTCGCCGCAGATCCGCAAGGAAGATGGCTTCCTGCGCTTGGTTTGGGGTTTGGGGACTCGCGCCGTGGAGCAGGTTGGTAACGATCACCCGCGTCTTGTCGCACTCAGCCATCCGCTTCTTCAACCCACCGATTCAGTTAAATCCATCCGGCGTTATTCCCAACAGTGTGTTGACTTGCTGGATCTTGAAGACAATAAGCTGAAGAGTCTCCCTGTAAGGGATGTGCTCGGTTCGCAGTATCCATCATTACGTTACCTTGCAGAAATGGAAGAAGATGGTTATCTGAGTCCATTGAGGACCAACCTGGTAGAACCCGAACATCTCGTAATCACTTTTCAAGGCCTTCTGCACCGGACACCTTTTCCGAAACAGATGCGTACCATTCTAAACATTCTCGAACAATATTACGAGGCGCCAGTGGATACAGAATTTGCCATCCAGCTCACAGATCCTTACGCGTTACAACCAGAAGTAACCATCACGCTCTTGCAATGTCGCCCACAGAGTCATCTCAAGGATGCGAGCGATACCGCCTTGCCTGCGAACGAACCTGAAAATGTGATTTTCTCCACCAAAAGGATGGTACCCAGCGGCGCGGTGCGCGGTATCCGGTATGTGCTGTTTGTCCCGCCGGAAGAATATTTCTCCCTTCACTCTGCTGCGGAACGCACCAAATTGGAGCGCGCCATTGGTCACTTGAATCTGGCCCTGAAAAAGGAGAGTTTCATTTGTGTCGGGCCAGGAAGATGGGGAACATCCACCCCGGACCTGGGAGTCTCCATCGGGTATGGGGATATCTACAACACGCATGCCCTGGTCGAACTCACTGGATCGGAGATTGGCCTGACGCCCGAGCCATCGTTTGGCACACATTTTTTCCAGGATCTGATGGAAGCGGAAATTTACCCCCTGGCAATTTACCTCGATGATGAGGATGCAACCTTCAATCGGGATTTCTTCTATAAAACCCCCAATCGATTATCCAACTGGATCAAGGCGGATAAATTCCTGCTCTCCTCTTTGCGTTTGGTGGAAGTGGCTGATTACCGGCCTGGTTATCATGTCGATCTGGTGATGAACGATGAAGAAGGGCGGGCAGTTGCCTTTCTTCAAGAAGAATGAACATTAGAAAATTCTCCCGAGCAGATCCGGATTCCAGGTCAGCGGTTTATGCAGGTTCAGGTAAACCATCTTGGTTGGCAGCGACCGGCAATGAAACCTTGAAGCAGGTCCCTTTCCCTTCTCCTTCACTTTCGGCCCAGATACGCCCATCATGAGCTTCGATGAGCCCCTGTGCAATGGTCAAACCTATCCCCAAGCCTCCGTGCCGGCGGGTCATCGGTGGATCGACCTGGTAGAAGGATTGAAAGATTTTCTTGAGCTCCCCGGGTGGAATCCCAATGCCGTTATCTTCAATCCACGCCTGGACATTCCCCAAATGCGATTGTACACCCAGGCTGACCCAGCCACCTTCAGGTGTGAAGCGGACAGCATTATTGAGCAGGTTGCTGAAGGCTGTCGCTACCTTTTCAACGTCAACACTGACCGGAATAGGATTTTCTGGAAGAACCAGGATCAGCCTCTGGTTCTTGGCATCGGCGATTGGCTTGATCTCGTCATGAACCTGGCGTAATATAGTTTGAATGGGGATGACCTGTTTTCGTAATTTCATCCCTTTTACGCGCAGCATATTGAGATTTGTCATCGCATCGACCAGAGTTCTCATTTGCATGGCAGCATTGAGTACCTGCTGGGCATGGTCTGAAAGTTCACCTTGTGATTCTTCCTGCAGGAAAGAACCATAACCGATGATAATGCCCAATGGGGTGCGAAGCTCATGCGAAGCCAATGCCAGGAAACTGGTTTTCAATTGATCAGCTTCCTTAAGTTCATCGTAAGCCCCCTGAAGAGCTTGCAACAGACGCGCATTGTGAATGGCAACGGCAGCCTGAGAGGCAATGACCTTCAAAATGTCTTCATCCCCTTCGGTAAAATCACCTTGCCGCTTATTCAAGGCTTCGAGAACTCCCATCACCCGGTCGCGGATGCGCATGGGAACCCCCAGCAGCGAGCGCGGTTCAAAGTCGACGTGCCGGGCCACCTGAATGTAGTGCCTGGGATCACTGGCTACATCGTTCAGAATAAGTGGTCGGTTTTCACGAAAGATGGCCCCTGCAAGGCTGCTTTCCAGAGGAACGGGGATTTGTGCCAGTTTTTCAGGATTGGAGCCGGTCGAATCAGCAAAGAAGAGTCGGCCATGTTTTTCATCGTATAACAGGATGGAGACGGCCTCACAATCCAACAGCTCTGCAGCGGTCTGGATGATGAACTGCAATAGTTCTTCCAGATTCAAGGTGGAATTCAACGTAACGCTGATTTCCACCAAACGTGCCAATTGCTCCGCTACCCTGCGCA
>JBFYSM010000284.1:0-13554 GCA_041301605.1 Chloroflexota bacterium
TAAAAGCGTCCCCGCCACTCAACTCAACAAAGAAAAACGCGACATTCAGAACGATCAATGCATACGTGACTATCGGAACCGTTCTGCGAGCGGTATTATCATCACCGATTGGTAACATAAGCATTATCTCCTTTTTTTATATCAACTCAATACCTTGGGGGGCGGGGGGTGTGTGAGCGGCTTCGCCGCCCACACCCCCCCATCTTCCCCTATTTATTGAGAAGTCACCCTTTTTTCCTGGTTAGTGTTCAACTGACATCTTGAACTGCTCTTCTGCCTCGGCTTCAAGCTGTTCCAAGCTTGTATAGTAATCTCGAAGCTCTTTCAGGTGCGTCCACGCAATTTTTCCTATGAGCACCAAGTTATCACCGGCCACATTGGTTTCTGGGTCAATTTCGCCGTGTTCAAGTTCTACCTCGAGTCCACACCGAAACTGCTCCAGGTCGATTTGTGTCCAGTCAAGCCTGAACTGCATCCCGACTTCACAAGCTTCCTCGGTTGAGAATTATCGTTTGTTGCTCATATGATCCTCTCGCTTCTTTATTTATTCGTGTCAGATGGATAGTTTTGTCCTGACCTTCCAGGCACTCACTCTACGCCGGAAAACGAGCGCGAACTTTCGCTGCAATCTGGCGATCGGTCATTTTGTCCATGGTTTCAATCGCAAGGATATGACCTTTGAATCCTTCGTGCTCAAGATGTTTTTCCAGCTCGGCTTTTGCCTCACCTGGACCAAAGATCTGGATGGTATCTGCGCCGCGAATAACAGCAACGACTCTATCGTAGTAGCTGTTGAGATGGTTTCCAAATTGCCGGTCACGCACATCTTCCGTCGAGCCATCTTCGGATGCCGTCCCACCCGTAAAGCGGACGTGTTTCTCCATGTGTGATGTTATTTCCTTGACCTCTTCCCCCGCATCTGTAACAATCACGATCACAGCCTTGCGATGGTCAATCCACAAGCCAATTTCCTTTTTCAAAAAAATCTCCTTAGCCATGCCTGGACGAACCGACTTTCTTGAAATCGATAAATCCCCGCTCAACGTCGGTAGCGATCAATTGCACGCGCAGCCGGTGACCGACATCCAGGCCCTCAAACCCTTGTACGAGCTTGCCTTCAACAGGGATGGTGAGAAGCCGAACCCACGTTCCTTTTTCGGATGCACCAGTGACAATCGAATCAAACTGCTCTCCGATCCTTGATTCAAGCAGCAGTGCGGCAGCGGATTTTTCGACCCGTCGTTCCACTTTGTTGGCCGCATCTTCTGCTTCTGTGCAATGGGCTGCCAGAACATCCAGCTCATCTTTGCTATAGGGTACAGGTTTCCCATCCAGGGCTGCTTTCAACAAGCGCTGCGTCAGCAGGTCGGGGTAACGGCGATTTGGAGCAGTAGAGTGGGCATAGTCTTTGACTGCCAATCCAAAGTGGCCCGGGGCGTTCCCATCAGGAAGTTCAGCAATATATTCACCATTCCCCAGAAGTTTGATCACTGCCAGGGATAGGTCGGGGAATCGGATTGGATCGGCGGCTTTTTCCCGGATGAGGAACTCTTCCAGCGCTTTTGAATCTGGAATGGCCGGAAGTTCGCACTTGTGTTCCCAGGCTATCTCGACAATCCGTTCCCATCTTTTGGGTGTGCGCACCACGCGACGGATCGAGGGGAATCCGCTGGCTGAGAGATACCGTGCAGTTACACCGTTTGCTGCAATCATGAAATCTTCAATGATCTCCTTGGCGCGGTTCTTCTCCTCTATTTCGAGCGCTCGGATTTCATCACCATCGAATACCGGTTTGGCCTCAATCGTTTCCAGGCTCAACGCCCCGTGGAGATGCCGTAAATTTTTCATTCTTTGTGCCACCCGATCCTGCAGTTGCAGATTTTCAGCCAGGCCTTGCACGGCAGCAACCTCTTCGGGAAGATCGGCTTTCTTTTCCAGCCATGCGGCCACGCTGTTATAGGCCAGTTTGGCATGATTACGCACCCAGGCTTTGTAGATTTTCGAATCTTCAAGCGATCCATCAGCGCCCACCACCATTTCAACAACGATGGCAATGCGATCCTGGTTGAAATTCAGGGAGGTCATGTCAGTGGAAATTTTTTCAGGGAGCATGGGGAATATCTCGGCAGCGGTATAAACCGATGTGGTGTTATGGCGCGCATGTTCATCAATCGCCGAATCACTTTTCACGATCGAGTCCACATCTGCAATTGCAACCAGGATTTTCACCTTGCCTGCGGGTAAGGCCTCGGCAACAGTCAGCTGGTCAAGGTCGCGCGAATCATCGTTATCAATAGAAGCCCAGAGAAGGTTCCGCCTATCGCGAATGGTATTGCTGTCGATTGCCACGGAACGTTGGAGCCGCTCCAACTCGGCGAGTGCTTCCCTTGAAAAATCAGGGAGCAGCCCTCGTTCCAGCATGGCCCGATGTGCAATGCTTTGTAAAATGGAACGATGATGTTGCGTATGTAAGTTCATCGGAGTTTATTCCCCGGCTGTTTTTGCTGCAGCGCGGTGTACTTTTTGCGAGCGATAAATGGTGCCATCTTTTCGGGCAGCTTGCTTCATCCGCCTGACGTACGTGCGCTGTCCTTTGGAAGGTCGTTTTCTTTTTGTATTGCCTTTCTTGTTCGTTTTGTCAGTCATTGAATTACTCCTTATTTTGACGCTTGATCAATAACGCAACACAGCGGCGGCAGTTGTCCCACCCGGCACTTTGTCCGGTTCCACGGCGTAGACTATTCCACCTTTCAAATAGGTCTGAACAGCGGCCAGGTTCAGCAGGGATTCGTCACCAGATTCCATTTGAGCATGGTATTCAATTTCATTCGTGTCTGGATTGAAAACACCCCAGTGTTGCACCCCGGTGGCGATGAACAATGTTTCAACCCGACCATCAGAAGCAGCCGGGACGATCATTTCCAATGTATCTGCGACTTGCTCGCTTCCCTGACCGGCAAGTTGCAGATAATGGGAGGTAGCCTGTTCTTGGGCTGCCTGAAAATAAGGCCCAATGATGTCCCAGGCGCTTTTGTGCAACTCGTCCGCCCTCAGCAAGTCCGGGCTGCCGGCGATCACCGTATCGATCAAGTATGGATACGTGTTGGCTTCTTTATAAATTGGAAGCAAATATTCGACACCAGCCAACACAAGCGGCACCCGGTCTCCCTGGAGAAATTCCGTCAGGCCATCTGAAACCAGGCGAAAGTAGCGCAGCAGTTCATGCTTATTGCTTTCGTCGCTGCCACCTCCCTGGCCGTGGAATGTTACTGAACCGCCTCTGGTCATTCCACCTGCGGAACCAGAACTGTGGAGTTGAAGACTTCGCTGATGGTTGGCGGACGGTATGACTTCAGCCAGATTGCCACCAACCTGTTCGATGTCAACTTCGCTGACCCCATAGCGCGTAGCGTTCAGTAATCGAACATCGTTCTGGCTCAATGCCAGGATGTAGAATTTGCCGTTGCCGGTGAACAGCGGCAGCAGCGGTTTGATATGGAAGTGATCCATGACGGCAACAAATTCTTCAAAATCCAATGGGAGACGATAGTGGTGAATTGTGCTGGGAGAGAGAAATATCGCCAGACCATCACTCTGATGCTGCCAGAAGTTAGAATCCTGCAAGAGCAGACTGGCTGGCTCGAGAATACTTTGGATATCGCGCCTACCGATGCCCCGGCCAGCCAGATGCTTCTCAGCCTCTCCAAGCAGGTTTTTCAACCGAATCGGATCCTGCTGAGCATCCACCCCGGTGCGATGGGTCGGCATATAGATTGAAACGCACCATTGCTGTTCTTTAAGCATCAACTGTTCCAGTTCGGCTCTCGTCATAATATCCATTTTGTTTCTCCATAATGCAATGTCTTGAGGTAAGCGATCAAATCAGCCAGATCCTCATCGCTGAAGGCCCAGCGGGGCATATCTGTGTTCAACTGTGTGCCATCGGGGTCTTGGCCTTTTTATCAGCTAACATGCATCTCAATCACCTGGCGGAAATGGAAGCCCATGATGGCCAGCGTGATGGCCAATGGGAACAGGCGCGGACGCCGGAACAGGGTCCAGAAAAAGAGCTGCCAGTACTGGACGCGTTCAACGCCGCGGATCCCAAGCTGGTAGATGGAACGCCACAAGGCCAGGAAATATTGCGGTTCCAATGGGACTCGGATTTTGGGTGGTTGGTACTCGTGCAGGAATGTGAGGACGCGTTCATAATAAAACCTGGGCGCATAGATATGGCCGAGAATCTCTCGGTAGCCCTCCCGTAGTGGTTCAAGGCCCATCCTGGGGATGATGTTGGTAGAGCCATCCACGTTATCGCCTGAAAACTCATGGACTAGGCGGCCTTCGTTTTGCATGCGCTCGTACAGACGCGTGCCCAAAGGGGCTTGAAGAAGCCCGACCATAGCTGTCACAATGCCGCTTTTTTGAATGAAATCAATCTGCTGTTTGAAAATCGAGGCGGAATCGTTATCAAACCCGACGATGAAGCCGCCCTGTACTTGGAGCCCAGCGCGTTGGAGTTGTTTGACACTCTTAACCAGGTCGCGACCTTTGTTTTGGTTTTTGCTACATTCAGCCAGGCTATCTTCATTGGGCGTCTCGATGCCAACAAAAACCGCATCGAATCCGGCTTGCACCATAAGATTAAGCAGTTCGGGATCATCGGCCAGGTTGATCGATGCTTCGGTACTGAACCGCATACCAACTTTACCCTTGCGCCATTCGATCAATGCCGGCAGCATCTCGGCTTTGATATATTTCTTGTTACCGATAAAATTATCGTCCACGAAAAAAATGCTCTTGCGCCAACCTAGCGCGTAGATGCTGTCTAGCTCGGCAATGATCTGCGCGGCAGTCTTGGTACGCGGGCGATGCCCTAGCAACGCGGTCACGTTGCAAAAGTCACAGTTGAAAGGACAACCGCGCGAGAACTGGATGCTTATTGTGTCGTAATGTTTGAGATTGGCTAACCGCCAAAGCGGGATAGGGGTCTGGTGGATATCGGGATATTTGTCGGACGAGTAAACGCGTCGAGCCTGACCCGCTAACAGGTCCCGTAAGAACGGTGCGAGCGTTTCCTCAGCCTCGTTCAAGATAAAATGATCCACATCGGGGAATTGCTCATGTTCCATGGTGAAGAGCGGACCGCCTGCCACCATTTTCACACCAGCCGTTTTGCAGCGTTGGATGGTGGCTTGTGCCGAGTCGCGCTGCACAATCATGGCGCTGATAAAGACATAATCGGCCCATGCCAGGTCTGCATCCGTGAGATCCGTCACGTTTAGATCGACCAGCCGTTTCTCCCAGTCAGGAGGCAGCATGGCTGCAACGGTCAAAAGGCCCAGCGGGGGCGCACCAGCCTTCTTGCGGATGAATTTGAGGGCGTGTTTGAAACTCCAAAAGGTGTCTGGGAACTCCGGGTAAATAAGCAGGATTTTCATCGGCCTATCTCTCTACACTCGATGTTTGGTGAATTTTTGGAACCAGTTTTTGATTCGCCTGCCAAGCGTTTTCTGATCTCTTAGCTGGGCTGTAATGGCCCAAAATGTTATCGTATGGCCACATTCGCAAGTGACGAAGGTTGACCCAAGCATCTCTTTGTTTACCGCAGAGTCAATCACCGGGTTATTCGGTATCGTTTTTCCACACCTGGGGCATGTGATTTGGTTTTCCATAGTCTGCTCCTGACTCGCATAAAGCGGAATGATTTGAGCGCTAACCCGGGAAATTCCTGCTTGAACTGCAATGCTCGTGGGGATTTGGCTCTTCCTTGTTCTTAGTGAACAAGTTCACGAAGGTTAACCTCTCTATTGCTGATGCTGACTCGGCGTCAGTTCGCCATACTGATGTAAACCGTTTGGCTGCGCGTGCTGTATCCTGCCCAGCAGGTGATCCCATCCACCTTGCATTCGGTCAGCATGACTGCTCGTCCGCTCTCGCCAGTTTGCTCCACAAACATCGTCTTCTGGTTAGCTATGCGCGTGACTATGATATCCTCGTATGTCGAGGCAATCTTCCGGCAGTACTGCTCCACAATCTTCACCATCAGCATTCTGTTCATACGATCTCCTCGTTACGTTAGCTATTCTCCGCAATAATCACTCATTAAGCTTCTTTGAAGCCTTCTCACAAGTCTTATTGGGTGCTTTTCTCGCTCAATACAGAGACCGGCAGACTGCCCAGCAGCAGGGTTGGGCTGATGCCGTGCTCGGTGATGACGATCTTGGCGTTCTCGCGCAGTGAATTTTCGATCATTTCGAGCTGTTTGAGGGCCTGGGCATTGCCAACGAAGTACTTCTCGGCGGCTTCATTCACCAGGCGGATGGCCTCGGCCTTGCCCTGTGCAACCTGGATAACTGCCTCGCGTTCGCCCTCGGCGCGCTGGATGATGGCCAGCTTCTGTTGTTCGGCGGCCTCGAATTCGCCCGTTGCCAGCAGCTTCATGGAACGTCGTTCCTGCTCGGCTGTCTTCTGTTTGTGCATGGCTTTTTTGATGTCATCCGGCGGATCGATCAGGCGGATTTCCACCTTACTGACGGTCAGCCCCCATTCAACAGCGAAGGCATTCAGGATGCGCTGCAAATTGTTGGCAATTTTCTCGCGAGCCACAAGGCTCTCATCCAGTGACAATTCACCAAACTCCTGGCGTAAATTCGTCATTGCCAACTGGATGACTGCCCGCTTCCAATTGTCGATATTATAAAAAGTACGTTTGATGCCTTCTTCATCAACTGTGGGGCGCACCCACATCACACCATCTACTGTAATTTCAACGTTGTCTTTGGTAATAACCGGTTGAGGCTCAATATCCATTGTATGTTCGCGGACATCGCGGACACGGATAATGTGCACTAGCGGGATTTGAACTCCAAAACCCGGCATCACAAATCGACTGTACTTTCCCAAGGTTTCCTGGATGCCTCTCTCGTAAGGTCGCAGGGTGTAGATAAAGCCGTAAATTGTTCTCATATCAGATCTCCAGTAGGGTACACACCTTGCATTGCACACGACCACAAGAATTAGTGTTTCTGTTGTTTTTTATTCGATCCAGCCAATGGTTTCGTGCCACCTCTTTTTGTCGTGTCTCCAATGTTCTTCACAAGTGACTGCACAGGTTAGTTTTCACTTACGCGAATATTGGAAGAGCCACTTTTCTTCATCAGGCTGGCCTCATACTCTGCCAAACGCCGGCTGATCTCCTCCCGGGCGTGCTCGCGCGTGTAACCGTACTTCACCTGCAGCATTACAACATATTTGTCGCGCTTCACCTGTGCCTTGTCCACCTTGACGAGATCATCCTCGTTGAAGAGGCTCCACCACGTTTTGGACTGCGCCCGGATAGATCCCCATTTCTCTTCAAAGATATCTCTATTCATAAAGGAATCCTTCTGATCCTTTGAAATAAATTTCCCTGTCCGCGCCTGAGTCGGGACAGCGTTGGTGCACGGCTTTCAAGTCTCTCATTCAGCCGGGCGATTAATTGACAGGAACGCTCGCCGCCGCGAGACGCAGGCGTTCGACCACCCGCTCAGGTGTCTCACCTTTACTGATAAATGCATCCGCGCCGGCGGAGAGTGCGGCTTGCTGACGGGCGTTCAGATAGCTGATGAGGACAATGACCAGCGCGGCCGGGCAGGCCTTCCGGAGTTCTTCCAGAGCTGCCGTAGGCGTACTGGGAAGTAAATCCCAATCCACCAACAACAAATCTGTGCGGCTACCTGGTGCCTGAGCTAACGTGGTGGACCAATCGGCCGCTTCGCCAACTACTTCCATCTTTAGATCAAGCAGTAGTAGACGAAGGGCGGAACGCTCATCGGATTTGACATCGGCTAAATATACACGGGTCATGCACTCATCGTACAACAAAGGCTCCCCGGTCACATCCATCGACCGGGGAGTGTTTCCCTCCGCCACTTGGGGGAGGCATTATGCAACTGCGATTTGGTCTGGTTCCAGAACAGTAAATTCCAGTTTTCCCTTTCCGCGTTCCACGCGGATGGTCTCGCCTTCATGGAACTCGCCACCCAGGATCTTGACCGCCAGCGGGTCCTGCAGTTCGCGCTGGATGGCCCGTTTGAGGGGACGGGCACCGTAATCGGCATCGTAGCCAACCTCGGCCAGGTAGGCGCGCGCCTCCGGGCTGATGGCCAGCCGGTAGCCGCGCTCCGCCAGCAGTGCAGAAACATGCCGGAGCTGGATATCCACAACCTGAACCAGGTCGGCGCGGCTGAGCGAATGGAAGATGATGATCTCATCGATGCGGTTCAGGAACTCGGGCCGGAAATGCGCCTGGAGGGCATGCGTGATCGTGTCGCGCGTTACGCTGGCAGCCCCTTCACCCAGCCATAGCTCACTGCCAAGGTTGGAGGTCATGATGACCAGCGTGTTGCGAAAATCCACTGTGCGGCCCTGACCATCCGTCAGGCGGCCATCATCCATAAGTTGCAGCAACACATTGAAGACATCCGGGTGAGCCTTCTCGATCTCATCAAACAGCACCACGCTATACGGGCGGCGGCGGACCGATTCGGTCAACTGACCGCCTTCCTCGTAGCCAATGTATCCGGGCGGTGCTCCAATCAGGCGGCTGACAGTGTGTTTTTCCTGGTATTCGCTCATATCGATCCGGATCATGGCCCGTTCATCATCAAACATGAATTCGGCCAGGGCGCGCGCCAGTTCGGTCTTGCCCACGCCGGTTGGACCAAGGAAGATGAATGAGCCAAGCGGGCGGTTGGAGTCTTGCAAACCAGCCCGCGCCCGGCGCAGGGCGTTCGAAACGGCCTTCAGCGCATCCTCCTGTCCGACCACCCTTTCGCGCAGCCGATCTTCCATGTGCAGGAGTTTCTGGGTCTCGCCTTCCAGAAGCTTCGAGATCGGGATGTGGGTCCAACGGGAAACGATCTGGGCGATCTCCTCGGCATCCACTTCCTCTTTTAGCAAGGCGCCTCCCTGGGATTGCAATTGCTTCAAGTGATGTTCCCCATTCGCCATTTTCTTTTCCAATTCCGGCAGAGTCCCATAGCGCAGGCGGGCAACCTTTTCCAGGTCAGCCTGCCGTTCAGAGCGTTCGATCTCCTGGCGTGTCTGTTCGATCTGTTCTTTCGTCGTACGCAGTTCTGCGATGGCCTGTTTCTCGGTCTGCCAGCGTGCCTGGAGTTCGTGTGATTTTTCCTTCAGGTTGGCCAGATCCTTCTCGATGTTCTCGAGCCGCTCCTTGGAGGCCTTATCCTTCTCCTTTTTAAGCGCCTGGCGTTCGATCTCGAGCTGCATCGTCTGCCGGTCAACTTCGTCCAGCGCCTGCGGCTTGGAATCGATCTCTGTGCGCAGACGAGCGGCTGCCTCATCGATCAAGTCGATGGCCTTATCGGGCAGGAAGCGATCGCTGATGTAACGCTGCGAAAGTGTTGCGGCAGCCAGTACCGCACCATCAGTGATGCGAACACCGTGGTGGATTTCGTAGCGTTCCTTGAGTCCGCGCAGGATACTGACCGTATCCTCTACAGATGGCTCTTCCACCACCACCGGCTGGAAGCGGCGCTCCAGGGCGGGATCTTTCTCAATATATTTGCGATACTCGTCCAGCGTGGTCGCGCCGATCAGGTGCAGTTCGCCGCGCGCCAGCATGGGTTTCAGCATGTTACTGGCATCCATGGCGCCTTCGGCCGCACCGGTGCCAACAACTGTATGCATTTCATCCAGAAACAGGATGATTTCCCCCTCAGACTCCGTGATCTCCTTCAACACGGCTTTCAAGCGTTCTTCGAACTCGCCGCGGTACTTGGCACCTGCCACCAGGGCACCCATATCCAGTTGCACCAGGCGTTTGTGCTTAAGGCCCTCGGGGACATCCCCGTTGACAATACGCTGGGCCAGCCCCTCGACGATGGCGGTCTTGCCGACGCCCGGTTCTCCGATCAGGGCCGGGTTGTTCTTGGTGCGGCGGGAGAGGATCTGTATCGTACGGCGGATCTCCTCATCTCGCCCAATGACCGGGTCGAGCTTGCCCTGGCGGGCCATGGCAGTCAGGTCCCGGCCATATTTTTCCAACGACTGGAAGGTGTCTTCGGGATTCTGCGTGGTGACGCGCTGGGCACCACGCACCTGTTTTAGGGCAGAAAGGATGGCATCCTTGGTTAGCCCAAACTGAATTAAACGTTTACTTTCACTGCTATCCGACAGACCCAGCAGCATATGCTCGGTGGAAACATAATCGTCCTGCATGCCCTTGGCGTAGCGTTCGGCAGCAGCCAGAACTTCCGCCGTCTGGTGCGACAGGCCGACTTCCAGGTTGGCACCCTGGACTTTTGACCTATTCTTGAGCTCGGTGCCCAGTTCTTCCTGGATGGCCTGTGTCCCGCCGGATACTTTGGTGATGATGGCCCGGACGATCCCATCCTGCTGTTGAACGAGAGCCAGCAGCAAGTGGATGGGTTCGATGACCTGATGCTGGTAATCCTGCGCCAGGCGCTGGGCCGCGAGGATGGCCTCCTGGGATTTTTGAGTGTACTTTTCGAGATTCATGGAACCCTCCAGATAAGATAGGATCGGAAGACTTTGGCAACCACCTTCGCAAAAGTGATTCTATTTCACCTCATTTTGGGTACGGCCAGCGTCTGTTCCTTCAGGGTTTTATGGATACAGGCGGCTCCCCTTCAGCAGGGACAGGCTGCGGCAGTTGGAATGGTCCGGTAGGTTCAGCCGGCATACCGGCTTGCAGCATGGGTTCAGCTTTCTCGATCAGATGGGTGAGCCGCTCCATGCTGCTGGTCAGCAGGGGCATAGACGGTTCACCCATTGCCCTGATGATGGTTCTTACGCGCTCCTGCCGCTCTTTAAGGTTTGAAACCTGGGCCGCAGCCCCTAAAGCAAGCCGATGGCTGACCAGCCGGCTCCACAGGATCTGGCATACAACGGATAAAGGCGGCGCCACGATGATGCCGACAATCCCAAAAGCATCTGCCAGGGCGATGAGCAGGACCACGGTCAGGATGGGATTATCCCACCTGCGCTTGAACAGCCGTGGCTTGAGCCATACTCCCATGGCGATCAAGACAACTAGCGCATAGAGGGACGTAAACAGGCTGAGCTGCACGCTGGTCAGCAGCCCCACCAAAAGGACTGGAATGACCACCAGGGCTGCCCCAACCATGGGTACCAGGCATGCCAGGGCGCTTGCCAGCGCCAGGATCGCCGGGTATGGGGAGCCGAGCAGCCAGTAACCCAATCCCAATACCAGCCCGGCCAGGAGACTTTGGATTAACTGGTTGCGGATGTAAGCGCCGATGTCAGGCTCGATTGTCCGCCAAATACCACGCGCCTGTTTGCGCTGGCCGGATGGAAGCAACGAGAGCCAGAGTCGTTCAAAATGGATCTGGTTGATGCTCCAATAGACGCTCAGGAACAGGATTACAAGTACGCCGCTCACGATGCCGCCAACGCCCTGCGTGAAGCCGAGCAGAACGGGAAGAACGAGTTGCCCCTGTTCGCCGGTTATCGCTTCGAAGAGCTTGCTTGGTGGTGGCAGCCGCGCAACCAGTGCCTGTTGGAATGGGCTGCCATCCAACCACACCGGCAGCCTCCATGCATCCTGCACCGACACAGTATGAGCCAGCTGTTGGATCTCATTGATCGCGGTCTTGCCGGTTAGGAAGAGCAGAAAGCCAAAACTTCCCAGGATCACCAGGTAGAGCAGGATCCAAGCCACGCGCACCACAAAGCCTCGCCCGACCAGGCGGTTTACCAATGGGCGCAGGGCTGCCGCAAGCGTCAGCGAGATCAACACGTAAACGACGGCGATCCGGAACTGCCACAGCACCACCAGCGCCAGCAACGTGGTCATAACCGCTGCACCGATCACTGCCATCTTCTTCATCATGGAGCACCTGAGGTACGAACCTGTGCCAGAAGTGCATCCAGGTCGGTTGTGATGGCCTCAATCTCATCCATCACCTGATCAACCTGCTTGACCCTTAGAACCGAACCCCCTTTCTTGAGCCGCGCCTGCTTGCGCAGATCCTGGGCCAAGTCTTGCGCTTCATAGCGCAGCCGGCTGGCAAGATCGCGCCCAGCCGAGGCCTCCGATTCCAAGGCTTCTGGATGAAAGACGAAGCGATCGAGCAAGAGCTGAATAATGGCCGCCATGGGAATTGCCAAGAGCGCGCCGGCAATGCCGAACAAGCTGCTAAAGGCAAAAATAGCCAGCAGGGAGACGAACGGATTGACCCCCACCGCCCTGCGCATGACGCGCGGCACCAGCAAATTATTCTCCAACATCTGAATAACAACAGTAGCGATGATTACCCAGACCAACCTGGAAGGCGCGATGGATAAGGCAACTACCGCCGCAGGAATGGCACCAAGCAGCGGCCCAACCATCGGTACGGCCTCCAGCATGCCTGCCACGAGCGCCAGCACCAGGGCGTTGGGCAAGCCGATGAGCAGATAGGCAACCAACGCAAGGATGCCGATGACCAGGCAAAGGACACCCTGTCCGGCAATGTAGAAACCAACCTTGGTTTCCATGGCTGAAATCAGTTCGCTGATGCTCCCGCGCCGGCCCTTTGGAACCAGCAGCAACAATGACTGAATGGTTCGCGGCCCATCGAGCGTCCAGTGAAAGGTCAGGAGCAGAACCGCTATGGTTATGAAGATGATATTGGCTGCCGACGCCACATAACCCAACGCCTGCCCTGCAGAGGCCAGCACCTGCTGTCCCGTTTGCTGGATCGGCTCCAGGCTGGGTAGAGCTGCCGGGAGGAATCCACTTAAGTGCACAATCAATTGATTGGTGGAATTAACCATTTCCTCACGCAGGCCCTGGTAGTAACCCGGTACTGCGGCAACAATCGTTGCACCTTGCTCGACAATCAATGGGAATAACAGGAGCACGAAGCTGATGAGCAGGGCAAGCAGCAGGAGGTAAACCAGGATGACCCCCGCTATCCGGGGGAGCCCACGCCGATACAACCAGGTTACAACCGGCCTGATCACCGTGCCCATCAAGATGGCGATGAACAAAATGAAAACAACCTGGTAAAACCGGTAAAGAATCCAGAAGCCAAGGACAACCACTACCAGGACAAGAGTCGCCCACACGACCCGCCGGAATGTCCAGTCATACGGTTGCGAAGGTAGCTGGATTGCCATGCTCCTAATCTTTCCCTGGAAATTAACCCTCGGCTATTTTTACTGGGGTACGGCGTGCTTTTAACGAGCCATAAATTGTGCCATCCTTACGAACGGTTTGCTTCATCCGCCGTACATGTGTACGTTGCCCTTTGGATAGCCGTTTGAGTTTCGTATTTTTCGTCATGGTTATCATGGTTTAGCTCCATATTTTTTATGACTTTGGAAGGCGGTATTGCCTCCCATAGGAATTGGCCCAGTTGAATTCAATTTCAGGTGGATCACGCTGTACGGATTAAAGATGGAGTTAGCGTGCTTCTTTCAATGACGGAGATTGCTGCTCGAACAGCTTCATCAAATCGGTTCTTGGCATTTGCCGTAACCACGGTAATCAAATTGTGCCTGTTGGGTTCGCTTGCCAATTCG
>JBFYSM010000299.1:0-9386 GCA_041301605.1 Chloroflexota bacterium
GCCGCCCCCCCCCCCCCCCCCCCCCCCCCAACCCCCCATTTATTGAGATGTTACTTATTTTTTGCTATTCATCACCCAGCGACAGGATCGATCGCAGGAGGCCTGCCACCAGCATGCTCACCTTCAAGCCCTGGCCACTGCTGATCGCCAGCGGTTCGCCCTTCTGTTCCGCGCGGCGGGTTAACAGATAAGCCGCACCCAGCCCGGTCAGCGCACCAACGATCCCGCCGATGATGAGCGTCTTGGCTTTCCAGGAATCGTCTACTACTTCCTGTTCTTCGACAATTTCATACTCAGTCATAGCTATCAACTCCCTATTTTCTACGCAAGAGTGCGTCTAAAAAGGTTTTCCACACAGAACCGGCCTGGTTCACCCAGAGCACCGGCTTGACCGATGTATCCGCCGCCTGGCGGGTTCCGGAACTGATCCGGCGGGCAAAATCCTGGGCCTTGGAGGTGAAGCGGGGGGTAGCTTTCAGCAACCGGGCAACGGCATAGACCAGGAAACCCAGTACAACAAGCCCCAGCAGTGCAAGGATCAATACCGGCGCAACCAGCCAGATAGTGGAAATATCCGCCCACAGCCGGGCCTGGGAGTCGCCGCCAATGACCACGAAAACCGCTCCCGTAACGAGCAGAGCCAATGCAACGATCAAAGGCAGGATGATCTGCCAGAAGAACTGGCGGCGGTGGGCTCGAATGGTTGGTGATTCGGTCGATAATCTTTCCATGCTGTTATTTTAGCACAAATACCCAACCTGAAACTACTTTCGCCCGATGTCATCCATCACGGCCACTGCCGCCACCTGGACAATATCGTTCACCTCGGCGCCGGTCTGCAGCACATGCACGGGAGCGCCCATCCCCAGCAGGATCGGGCCGATCGCCTTGGCGTTACCCAGCTTCGCCAGCAGCTTATAGGCAATGTTGGCCGACTCGAGTGACGGGAAGACCAGCACATTGGCATCCTTGACCGCGCTGAAGGGATAACGTTCATCGACGATGGCCGGATCGACGGCAGTATCGGCCTGCATTTCGCCATCCGCAACCATATCCGGGCTTTGCTGCTTGATCAACGCAACTGCCTTGCGCACCTTCTCCTGCAAGGGATGTGGCGTGGATCCGAAGTTCGAGAACGATAGGAAAGCCACGCGCGGCTCCAGTTCCAACCGGCGGGCGAAGTCTGCGGCCAGGCAGGCGATCTCAGCCAGATCTTCAGCGGATGGGTCGATGTTGACCGTCGCATCGGTGAACAAGTACACCTTGCCATTGACGATCATGATGTAGACACCCGTGACAAGGTTTGCGCCAAGCTGGGTATGGTGGATCTGCAGCGCCGGCCGGATAACCTCCGGATACTCGTAGGTCAGGCCGGAGACGAATGCGTCTGCATCACCCATCTTGACCATCAGCGGCCCGAGCACATTCGGCTCGCGAACCCGCTTGTAGGCCTGGGCGAGGGTCAGCCCCTTGCGAGCCCGCAGGTCATAATAAGCCCTGGCATATACATCGATATTCTCGAAGTCACTGGGATCGATGATCTGCGTGCAGCAGGTGACGCCCAACTCTTCGACTTTCTTCAGGATGATCTCAGGCCGACCGATCAATATCGGGGTTGCGATGCCATCCTCGGATATCTGATGGGCAGCCCGGATGATCTTGCTCTCCTCGCCCTCGGCAAAAACGATCCGCCTGGCAGGCTTGGCTGATCTGGCCTTGTTCAGGATAAAATAGCGCACCCGTTCGCCGGCGCCCTGCCGGTAGGCAAGCTGTTCACGATATTCGTCGATGTCAATGGTTTTGCGGGCAACGCCGGTCTGCATGGCAGCCTGGGCAACTGCAGGGGCTTCCCAGAGCAGGACGCGGGGGTCGAGCGGTTTGGGGATGATGTACTCGGAACCGAACTTCATGCTGTCCACGCCGTAGGCGCGCAGGACCGAATCGGGCACATCCTGCTTGGTCAGGGTGTACAAAGCCTGGGAGGCGGCAAACTTCATCTCCTCATTGATCGCCCGGGCACGCACATCCAGCGCACCGCGGAAGATGAACGGGAACCCAAGCACATTATTGACCTGGTTGGGATAGTCCGAGCGCCCGGTGGCGACGATCGAATCAGGCCGGGCTTCCTTCGCCAGTTCGTAGCGGATCTCCGGGTCCGGGTTCGCCATGGCAAAGATGATCGGGCTATCGGCCATCGTCTTCACCATCTCCGGAGTCAGCACGTTGGCAACCGACAACCCGTAGAAAACATCGCAGCCGCGCACGGCATCAGCCAGGGTGCGCTTATCCGTATCCACGATGAAGCGTTCCTTGTATTTGTTCATGCCATCGGTGCGGCCTTTGTAGATCACGCCGCGGCTGTCGAGCATCATGATGTGCTCCCGCCTGACCCCCCAACGGATGGCCAGTTCAGCACAGGAAATGGCCGAAGCGCCGGCGCCGGAAATGACGATCTGCACATCCTCGAACTTCTTGCCGACGATTTCGAGGGCGCTGGCCAGGGCGGCCGAAGAAATGATAGCCGTACCGTGCTGGTCATCGTGGAAGACCGGGATATCCAACATCTCCTTGAGAGTCTCTTCGATATAGAAGCACTCCGGCGCCTTGATATCCTCCAGGTTGATACCGCCAAAAGTAGGAGCAATGGCAGCCACCACCTTGATGATCTCATCCGGATCGTGGCTGTTGACCTCGATATCGAAAACATCCACATCGGCGAACTTCTTGAAGAGCACGCCCTTGCCTTCCATTACCGGCTTGGATGCCAGCGCGCCGCGGTCGCCCAGGCCCAGGATGGCCGTGCCGTTACTGACCACTGCCACCAGGTTGCCTTTGGATGTGTACTCGTAGGCGAGGTCCGCATCCTTTTCGATCTCCAGTACAGGTACCGCCACGCCCGGCGAGTAAGCCAGGCTCAGGTCGCGCTGGGTGTCCATCGGCTTGGTGGGGACGATGGCAACCTTACCAGGTTTACCGTTCAAGTGATGGTACTCAAGGGCTTCTTCATCAGTAATCTTAGCCATAAAACCTCCAATTAGAAAGGGAATTTGGGGGGTGTGAAGGCGGCTCCGCCGCCTGCACACCCCCAAAGTATTGAGATGCTACTATTTTTCAAGTATAATACACGCACATCCAATTGGATGAATTTTATCGCCGCTTTGTTTGTTTCTTGCGGCCACGGCTGATCAAACGGAATTTCTGGAAGCTCCGCCCACGAAGATTTGGGCAAAACCGAAGTCTTGTTGTCTGGATTGGAACATCTGAATAACCTTGGCAGGATTCGAATAGAGAGACGAACGACTTCAGCAACGTGTCCTTACCCGGTACCCTGACCCTTCGACGGGTTTGATTAAACGTACGCGACCTGAAACCCAGGGCGCATTGGGTGTTCACCAGAAACATATCCCACAGCCGTAGCCGCAGCAGGCGGATTACGGCTGTGTGTTTTAACCCTCACCCTTTCCCTCTCCCAGGGGGAGAGGGGAAAAGTAAGAGAATAATGCGAACCATAACGGCAATCGAGCCGCAGAAGAAGAACCCGCAGCGGGTCAACATCCATCTCGATGGAGAATTCGCCTTCGGCCTGGCGCGTATCGTAGCCGCCTGGCTGAAGGTCGGCCAGGAGATCAGCGCTGAGAAGATCGCCGCCTTGCAGGCCGAGGATGAGCGGGAAGCCGTCTACCAGCGGGCACTTCTCTTCCTGAGTTACCGGCCGCGTTCGAGCGCCGAGATCCGCAAGAACCTTGAAAAGCATGCTGTCCCTGCCGCATTGATCGCAGAGACCATCGAACGGCTGGAACGCAATGGGCTGGTCAACGATGAAACCTTTGCCCGCCTGTGGGTCGAGAACCGCAACCAGTTCCGCCCGCGCAGCCGTTCGCACCTGAGCATGGAACTGCGCCAGAAAGGCATCGATGACGAGGTTATCCGGATCATCCTGGACGCAGATGTGGATGAAGAAGCCCTGGCGTTGGAGGCCGCCCGCAAGTACGCCCGGCGGGTGGAGGGTTTGGAACGGACCGAGTTCCGCAATAAACTCGGTGGGTTCCTGGCCCGGCGCGGCTTCTCGTATGGCATCATTGCACCCATCGTTGCTCAGCTCTGGGAAGAAAGCCAGAGTGAAAGTGACAGGTAATATGAATAAGGTGTGTTTCATTCAAACCTAGAACTGCTGGTTGAGTAGGGCGGCGTTCTTCCGCCTGTACCGAAACCAGCTATTCCGGGTCTGCCTGGCCTGTCCGGCCAAGACAGGCGATATGCCGGGAAAGCACCGGCTACTCGACCCTCGTTGTTTGTTTCAACTGAAACGAAACACACCCATACAAATTAACTATGAGGAAACCATGAATGGATTATTGAACCCGATCGTTATTGTGATTGCAAGCCTGACCCTGGTTGTAGGCCTGCTGATTGGATACTTTGTCAGCCGCTCCCAGGCGGAAAAAGCCCAGCGGAAACAACGGGAGGAAGCTGAGAATATCCTGAATGAGGCCCGCGACCAGGCCCAAAAGATCGAAATCCAGGCCCGCGATGACGCCCTGAAAGTCGTCCAGGCTTCGGAGGCGGAAGTCTCCCGCCGGCGCGGGGACCTGAGCCGGGAGGAAGACCGCCTGCAAAAGCGGCGTGCCGAACTGGATACGCGCGTGGAGCGCCTGGAGCAGCGTGAGCAGAACCTGAACAAACGCCAGAGCGCGATCGACCGGCGTGCCAACGAGGTCGAGAAGTTGCATGAGACCCAGGTGGAGGAATTACAGCGGATCGCCCAGATGAGTTCGGAAGATGCCCGCGCCATCCTGCTGGAGGAGGTCGAGAAGGAAGCCCGCGGCGATATGGCCCGCATCATCCGCCAGATCGAGAGCGAAGCCCGTGATGAGGGCGAAAAGCGCGCCCGCAAACTGATCGCGGATGCCATCCAGCGGGTGGCTTCGGAACATGTATCCGAGGTGACCACCTCCCTGGTCCCGCTGCCCAGCGAAGAGATGAAAGGCCGCATCGTGGGCCGCAACGGACGCAACATCCGCGCCTTCGAACAGGCTGCCGGTGTGGATGTCATCGTGGATGACACCCCCGAAGCCGTGACCATCTCCTGCTTCGACTCGGTGCGGCGCGAGGTCGCCCGGCGCGCCCTGGCACGCCTGATCCTGGATGGGCGCATCCACCCGGCGCACATCGAGAAAGTGCTGGATGATGAACAGAAAGCCGTGGAAAAGATCATCGCCGAATCCGGCGAACAGGCCGCCTTCGATGCCGGGATCACCGGCCTGCACCCCGAAGTGCTGCGCATGATGGGACGGCTGAAATTCCGCACATCCTACGGACAGAACCAGCTGGCCCATGCAGTGGAAGTGGCCAAGCTGGCCGGCATCCTGGCCTCCGAACTGGGTGCAAATGTGCAAATATCCAAGCAGGGCGGCTTCCTGCACGATATCGGCAAAGCCATGGACCACAACCAGGAAGGCACGCATGCCATGCTGGGAGCTGAGTTCTGCAAGCGCTATAACGTGAACCCGGCAGTAGTCAATGCGATCGCCTCCCATCACCACGAGAGCGAGCAGGAGAGCGTGGAGGCCGTCATCGCTGAGTCCGCTGACGCCATCTCGGGCGCCCGACCCGGAGCCCGGCGCGAAGACCTGGAAGCCTACATCAAGCGCATCCGCACCCTGGAAGACATGGCCAAATCCTTCAAGGGCGTCAGCCAATCCTACGCCATCCAGGCCGGGCGCGAAGTGCGGATTATCGTCAAGCCTGAAGAGATCGACGATCTCGAATCCACCCGATTAGCCCGCGACATCGCCAAGAAGATCGAGGAGACCATGCAGTACCCCGGCCAGATCCGGGTGACGGTGATTAGGGAGACGCGGGCGGTGGATTACGCGAAGTAGAAGAGCAGGTAATTGGGGATTAGGGAACAGGTAAGATGAAACCTCCCGCCAGGTAAATTGGCGGGAGGTTTTGGTTGCTACAGGTTTATTATTTACCCAGATAAACGATTTTACCCTCCCCCCTCCCTCCTCACGATCCCCTTCTGCCAGGCGTACACGGCCACCTGGGTGCGGTCGGCCAGGTGCAGCTTGCTCAAGATGTTGCTGACATGCCCTTTGACCGTATTTTCAGTGATGAAGAGTTTCTCGGCGATCTGACTGTTGGTCATGCCGCTGGCGATCAGCTTGAGTACATCCAGTTCCCGGTCGGACAGGTCGGTGAAGAGCGGCTGCTCATCGGGGCTTTCGCCGCGGATGTTGCGGAGTACACGCGCTGCCACCAGCGGATGCAGGGTCACTTCGCCTTGCAGGGCGCGCTTGATGGCATCCACAAGTTTGTCCATTCGGATGTCTTTGAGGATGTAAGAGATCGCCCCGGCCTTGAGCGCCGGGAAGATGTGCGCGTCCTCGTGGTAGGAGGTCAGCACCACCACCTGGGTGCGGGGGCTGATGTTCTTGATGCTGCGGATGGTATCCACCCCCTCCATGCCCGGCATGATCAGGTCCAGCAGGACAACATCCGGGATGTGCTCCCGGACCATCTCGACCGTCTCTTCGCCGGAACTGGCCTCGCCGACGACGGACAGGCTCGGGATGGTTTCCAGATAAGAGCGAACCCCTTTCCGAACGACTTCATGGTCGTCTGCCAGGATGATTGTGATTGGGTTTTGCATTGCTACCTCCTGCTTTATTCCAGGCTACCTTTCAGCGGCACGCGGACGGTCAGGCATGTCCCTTTGCCGGTGCAGCTTTCCAGGCTCATGATACCACCAATACTTTCGACGCGCTCCCGGATCGAACGCAATCCCATGCCCGGAGGCCGGGAAAGCACATCGAAACCAGCGCCATTATCCGCCACAACGACCTCGATATTTTCATCCGTATACACCAGGGATAGATCCACCTGGGAGGCATGGCTGTGGCGGGCGATATTGGCCATTGCCTCCTGGATGATGCGGTAAATGGCCTGCTCGACCTCCAGCTTGAGCCGCCGTTCCCCTTCGATCTTCAGGTTGACCTCGATATCATTGCGGTTCTCCCATTCGAAGATGTACTCGCGCAGGGCGACCACCAGGCCGCGCTCCTTGAGGCCCACAGGATACATCTCCTGGATGAGGAAGGTCAACTCCTGGATGACTTCGAAAACAAGGTTCTCTGCCTCGGACAGGTGGTCCCTGGCTGCAGTGGGGTTGGCGGCCAGGACGCCGTTCACCGTCCCCAGTTGCGCCAGGGCGGCGAAGGCCTTCTGCTTGGCGCTGTCGTGCAGGTCACGTGCCAGGCGGTTGCGTTCCTCGATCACCGCCAGTTCCTTGGTCTGCTCGAATAATCTGGCATTTTCAATGGAGAGAGCGGCCCGCTGGATAAGGGCAGTGAATAACCGGATGATATCTTCCGTAAAGGCAACGGGGTGGAGGAAACTGGCATTGAAGATCCCGACCACCTGATTCTCGACCAGGATGGGCAGGTGCAGGACCGAGCCAATCCCATCCGACAGCATGGCTTGTTTTACCTGCTCCGGGATGGGGGCATCCTCCAGGCTTGTAATCAGCACCGGACGGCCTGTGGCAATGACTTCCCCGATCAATCCCTGGTCTTTGGCAAAGCGCATTACCTTCAGGGTCCCCTCCGTGAAACCCCGACTCACCTGGGCGGAAAGTGTTGTCTGTTCTTCATTCCAGACATAAACCGCGCTGCAATCTGCCTGGAGCATCTCCACGGCAACATCCACCAGGGTTTGGTAAACCTGCTTGAGCGTCTGGGTGCGCAGCATTTTTTCGTCCGCAGAGTAGAGGGCCTCCACTTCCTGGGTGCGTTTCTCGAGGTCGCTGGTGCGTTCCTGCACGAGGCGTTCCAGTTCCCAGCTGCGCAGTTCCACGCTCCGGACCCGCAGACGGTAGCCGCCGATTGCCAAGCCCAGCAGCAGCGCGGCCATGACACCCCGGAACCAGTTATTCTGCCAGAACGGCGGCACAACGGTAACCTCGACGGACATCCCATCTTCGTTCCAGACGCCGTCGTTATTGGATGCCTTCATCCGGAGGGTATAAGTCCCGCCAGGCAGGTTGGCATACCGGCCGCTGCGAAAGGTTCCGCTGTAATACCAATCGGTATCATAGTTTTCCAGCATATAGGCATACTGGTTATCCTGGTGTTGGGCAAAACTCAAGGCGGCAAATTCAAATTCGAATTTATTGTCCGGCCACTTGAGCGTAACCTCCTGCAATGACTCAACCGTGACATTCTGGTTGAGAGGCTCCCCATCCTGTGTCAATGAAGTCAACGCGATGGGCGGCACATAAGGGTTATCCATGATCTCGGACGGGTTGAAGACGGTCAGGCCGTTGATCCCGCCAAAATATACCCTTCCCTCCAGGTCCCTGGCATAAGCCTGCTGGCTGAACTCGCTGCTCTGCAAACCCGCGCTGGCAGTGTAGTTCCGAAAAGTTACAGCATCCGGATCGAAATGGGATATGCCATAATTTGTGCTGAGCCACAGGTAACCATCTTTATCTTCAACGATACCATAGATGACATTGTTGGGAAGGCCATCGCGTACACGGTAGTATTTGAACGATTCAGTTTCGGGGCTGAAGCGGTTCAAACCGCCGCTCGTTCCCACCCACAAAACGCCTTGTTTATCCCTGTAAATGGAGTGGACCGTATTGTTGCTCAATGTGTTCGGATCACCCACGCTGTGAAGGTAACGAGTGAATACACCGTTCCATTGATCGTAGCGTACCAAGCCACTATTCGAAGTACCGATCCAGAGAATGCCATCCAAATCTTCATGGATCGCCAGGATGACATTGTCACTCAGGCTGTTTGGATTGTTCGATTCATAACGGAAGTGCGAAAGAACCCGGTTTGACTGTGGGTAGTAACAATACAAACCTGAATCCGTACCGATCCACAAAATGGGATCATAATAATCACCGTGAATCACATTGATGCGCGTACTCGGGATCTTCAACACCGCGCCAGGTTCTTCCATGTAATGAATGAATGAATTGGTATCAGGCTTCAGGTAATCCAAACCGCTGACCGTGCCCACCCATAAGGTATCCGTTCCATCCATGAACACAGATAAGACAATATCATTCTGCAGGCTATTGGGATCATCGGGATTATGCTGGTAACGGGTGAAACTGTAATTGCCTGGATCAAACCGGTTCAAGCCACTCCCATACGTGCCAATCCAGACTATCCCTTTGTCATCTACATGGATCGGGGAAATGATGTTCCCGCTCAAGCTGTTGGGATTATCTGGTTGGTGGTGATAGTAGGCAAAGCTATCCTGTTCGCGGTCATAGATATTGACTCCGCCGCCGTATGTGCCAATCCACAAGACACCACCGCGATCCTCGTAAATGGACAGGACCGGGTTGGTGCTCAAACTGAGATCAT
>JBFYSM010000318.1:0-2629 GCA_041301605.1 Chloroflexota bacterium
TGTGCCCGAGAAGTTCGTGCCCCAGGTGCTGACGACAAATCAATACCGCATCCGCAAGCAGCATTTTTCGGTCGAACGGACCCAGGCCGGAGATTACGGAGAGCAGGAAAACCATTTCCCTGCTCTCTTTTTTGTTGACGTTCGGGGCGTTTTCGTCTATATTTCGCCCAACTTTTATCTGTTCTACATCGATAGGATGGCCCATGTCTCCTGAGCGCTTGATCTATCTCCTTTCCCCCAAAGAACTCTCCCCTGAAACCATCGCAGTCGCTTTTGCCAAAACCTCCCGCTCGCCCGAATCTTTCCGCGAGATCGCGGCTGAACTCAGCGATGCATCCAGCGCCAAATTCCATGAGAAGTGGGTGGTGGGATATGGGCACTCATCCGTGGCCGAACATGCCGTTCTGCACCTGGCGATCGAAAATGTCTCGCGCCTGGCCGTGGAGAGCATCGAATCCAACCGGCTGGCTTCCTATACCGAGAAATCCACCCGCTACCAGAAATGGGGAACGGATG
This sequence comes from Chloroflexota bacterium, assembly GCA_041301605.1. Lineage (GTDB taxonomy): Bacteria > Chloroflexota > Anaerolineae > Anaerolineales > Villigracilaceae > VGNO01. The sequence continues at coordinate 517 of JBFYSM010000318.1, forward strand.
ATTTCTTCATCCCGCCCGAACTGAACGGCCATCCCTTGCGGGAACGCTACGTGCGCACCTGCCGCTTGTTATTTGATACCTATACGCAGTCCATTGAGCCGGTCAAGCGGCTGGTGGAGCAGCAGGCCTCCCACCGCCCCAACGAAGACGATGAAAGCTATGATCGGCGAATCCGCTCGCAGTATGTCGATTCGTGCCGCTTCCTGCTCCCGGCCGCATCACTCGCCAACCTGGGGATGACCGCCAATGCCCGCGTACTGGAGAACGCCATCCGCAAGATGCTCTCGCACCCGCTGGCCGAAGTACGCCAGATCGGTGAGGAGATCAAACGCGCCGCGGTCGGTGAAGTGCCTACGCTGGTCAAGTATGCCGAAGTGGTGGATTACCTGGTCGAGACAAGCGAGGCGTTCAATCAATTGGAGATCGTTCACCACAACACATGCCCTGGCGAGCAGTGCCAGGGAGGGCACCAAGTGCACGAAGGGGAAAAGGATTGGTGTTCTTTGGTGGATCACGATGTGGATGGTGAGATCAAGGTTCTGGCTGCAACGCTCTATCGTTTCAGTGAAATCCCCTATAACGAGGCGCTGGAGATGGTTCGCCTGGCAACGGAGAAAGAGAAAGAAAGATTGGTAGGATTGCTGTTGGGTCAATTGAAACACCATGATTCCCCCCTGCGCGAACTGGAACATACATCCTACACCTTCGATATCACCATGGACCAGGGCGCGTACGCCGAGTTCAAACGTCACCGCATGATGAGCCAGACGCCACAAGCCCTGACGACCCGACTGGGATACGCAATCCCGCGCCGGATCACGGAGGCTGGCTTCGAAGCCCAATATCGAACCGCCATGGATACGGCACGCGAAACCTACGAAACACTGGCAGAATTCAATCTCCAGGTGGCATCTTACGTTGTCCCGAATGGTTTCAACCGGCGTGTCCTGGCGACCTTCAACCTGCGCGAGGCATACCATTTCTGCCAGTTGCGGGCGGCGACCAACGCCCACTTCTCGATCCGGCGGGTGGCCCAGCGCGTGGCGGAGGAGATCCGCCGCGTGCACTCGCTGTTGGCCGGGGCGATGCGCCTGCCGGAGGATGAGACCTGGCGAAGCATCGAGGAACAAGCTTTTACATGTTGTGGATGAAATAAGAATTGCCCCGGTTATCAGCCGGGGCAATTGCTTTGCGGGAAATCAAACATCACCGGAACACCCAGTAATCGAAAACGATCCCGGTGGAGGGGATGCCCCCCCGGTAATCACGAGCAACGATGAAACCGATATTGCCCTCATTCGAGATGAAGCAGTAATACAGATCGGTCTGCACCGCCAGGTCACCGGTTTCGTAACGGGCGGCAGCGCACATGCTGCGCGTCGGAACGGTCATGGTTACATACCCTGAAATCTTTACCCCATTCACCTGGCGGAAGAGGGCCGATTGCACCAGCCAGACATCACACTGCGCATCCGGTGAGACGAGCACCTGGCCGGTATCGAAATTGAAGCATTCCCCGTTGTTGAGTATGATGCCGGTATTCGTGGCCGGCAGGGGATCTGGAGCAACCTCTTGCGGGGTGGCGGTCACCGGCGGGGGTTCTGTGGAGGTGGGCGATGGCGGGATGGGCGTATTGCTCGGCAAGGCTATCTGGGTCAGGGCAGCCTCCAGGGTGTAAGCGGCCATCGTTTGCGCGACGATATCATCCACATTCGGCTCCGGTGTGGCAGTTGCCGTGCCGCCGCACGCCAGGGCAATGAAACCCAGAACGGATAGCAAGAGAAAAATCTTTCTCATGGTACTCTCCTCTACGTTGATTCTTCATGAAATTCTTCCACCTGGTACACCAGTACATCCAGGTGCTTGCGCTTCCACTGGTCGGATGGAGCGCCCATTTTCATGCACAGGTGGCTGAGGAACTCTTCCTTATCGATCACTTTTTCCCACACCTGCGGAAGAAAGGTGGCCCGCCGGAAACCATCTTTCAGGATAACCCCATCCACGCCAGGGCGTAACTTCGCCAGCAGGTCATCTGCGGTGCTGTATTCCAGGGGAACGGGTTGTGTCAATCGGGAGACCTCAATGTGAATATCCGCCAGTTCGCGCTCCTGGA
>JBFYSM010000354.1:0-5842 GCA_041301605.1 Chloroflexota bacterium
AGCATGATGAGGGTGATCAGGCGGGTGGCGGTATTGGACACGGTTTCTTCTCCCGGAATTGACTTATTTTCGCGCAGATTTATGCCAATTCCTGTCATGATTATCGCGCAATTCTTTGATAAGACAAGGATGATTTTTGATCCATCCCCTTACCACTCCTGTCTTATCTTGTTTGCCATTTCCCTTCTTTCGTGAAACCGTCCGGAAAAATCCAGTGTTATCCCCACAAAACCGGGGCTCCTTCATGGGCAAGAAATTCTTTGCTTCCTTAGAATTGGCTTGGCCCCAGGCTATCAAGTTTTTCTATACCTAGCCATTCAATAACCCAAAATAGATTGTGACGATGTTCACTTACAGTCTGGTTCAGGGATACCTATACTAAAGTCCGTGCTTAATTAAGTCATTCTTGGAATTTCGCTGCCAAATATTCCCAAACATTCAATGGATCCCACTCTGATGGAACTCGCTGAAAAACAGGCTGCCTTGTGCAGGGCATTCGGCAATTCCCGCCGACTGCTCATCCTGTGGATCCTCTCGAAAAATGAACTTCCCGTGCACGAAATTGCCGCGCGGGCTGGGAGTTCCCTGCAAAACGTTTCACAACACCTCAGCCTTCTCAAGCGTTCCAAAATTGTCACCAGCCGCCGGGATGGACAGACGATCTATTACAAGATTGCAGAGAATGATTACATTGAACATTGCCCTGCCCTGTTACGAGCGCCTGATGTGCTCGAAAAACCTATCCACGATTAACCAAAAGGAGAAATATCCATGACTACTGATCTGACCACCCTCCAGGCCGCCAAAGTTGTCGATGCGCGCGCCATGTCCTGCCCGGGCCCCCTGCTGGAGGCCAAGAAGAGCATTGCTGGCGTGAAAATCGGCGAAGTGCTCGAGATCTGGTCCGGCGACGCGAACACCAAGAACGATATGCCCCGCTGGTGCGAGAAGGTCGGCCACGAATTCCTGGGCATGCTGCCTGGTGAAGGTTACGAGCGTCTCTTCATCCGCCGTGCAAAATAAGTGGACAATCTGCGGATTGCCTGGCACAACGACAGGCAGTCCGCAATTTCAAATGGGAATCAATCATGGCCTCAAATGAAAAGGCAAGACAACCCAAAATCCTGATCCTGGCAACGCTGGCAGGCGGGTATGCCGGGGCTGATTCCACGGGCCAGGTGCACATGGAATATCCGCCCAATACCTATATCCTGCCGGTCATGTGCCCGGTCATGTTCCCGCCCGAATTCTTCGTGCGCGCCTTCGAGCGCGGCATCGACGGGATCATCGTCATGTACAGCGGCACCGACAGTCCCTACCGGGTCGAAGCGGATGGTACGGCTGCGCTGATCAACCGCGCTTACACGTTGATGAAGGAACGCAGCATCGACATCCGCCGCCTGCGACTGGCTGCCATCTGCACCGTCTGTGTGAAGCCCTTCCTCAAGGAAGTCAACCAGATGGCCGATCTTTTGAAAGGCATCGGCTTTGTCGGGGACGAAATCACTGCCCCTGCGGCTGCTTAGCGACAAGGAGAACAACATTGGAAAACCTACATGCAGATGCCCTTGTGGTTGGCGGCGGGATTGCCGGGATGCAGGCTGCCCTCGACCTGGCTGATCAGGGCTTCCAGGTGGCCCTGCTGGAACGCGAACCCAGCATCGGCGGCAAGATGATCACCCTCAGCAAGGTCTTCCCCACCCTGGATTGCTGTTCCTGTATCACCACCCCCAAGATGTCAGCCGTGGCCCACCATCCCAACATCCGCCTGCTGACCTACTGCGAACTGGAATCCATCCAGGAAAACAACGGCGGCTATCGCGCCAAGGTAGTGCAGAAGCCGCGCTACGTGGACGCCCGCAAATGCACAGGCTGCCGCGAATGCGAATACGCCTGCCCGGTGACCGTCCCCAGCCCGTTCGACCGTGGCCTGGGCGCCTACCGCGCCATCCGTGTCCCCTTCTCCACCGCAGTCCCGCAGACTGCCGTTTTGGATATGGAGAACTGCATCCTGTGTGGCAAATGTGAAAAGGAATGCCCGGCCGGGGCAGTGGATTTCACCCAACGGCCAGAATCCTTTGAGATCCAGGCAACCACCATTGTTGCCGCTTCCGGTTTCGAACTGACCCCATTGGATGCCAAGAAAGAATATGGCGGGGGAAAACTCCAGAATGTGATCGATCCGCTGATGATGGAGCGCTTCCTAGCTCCCACCGGCCCCTACGGACGGGTTCTGCGCCCCGGCGATGGCAAAGAACCAACCTCCATCGCCTACGTTCAGTGCGCCGGGTCGCGCGATGAGACCCTCGGCATCACCTATTGCTCGCGAGTCTGCTGCATGTATGCCATCAAGCAGGCCATGCTAATCTCGGGCGCGCTGCCGATGGCTGAGATCACCATCTATTACATGGACATCCGCACCTTCGGCAAGGGCTACGAACAGTTCTACCAGAATGCACAGGCCATGGGCGTCGAATTCGTGCGCGGCAAGGTTGCATCCATCCGCGAAGATGATGAACAAAATCCGGTTGTCAATGTGGAATTGACCGAAGAAGGCCGCAAAATGGAGCGGACCTTTGACCTGGTGGTGCTATCCCTTGGCATGGTACCCACCCTCGGCTCAAACTTATCCCTGGGCTTGCCCATCGGAACCGACAGGTTCATCTCCATCCCGGCCCCAAATGCCAGCCCGTGCGCTTCTGCCCGTCCCGGTATTTTCGTTACTGGCACGGCCATGGGACCCATGGATATCGTGGACAGCATCGTTACTGCCAGTTCAGCGGCAGCAGCCGCCTCGGCTTACATCCGTGCGCACCAGAAGGAGATCGTTTATGCCTGAGAAAAAGCAAACTCCTGAAAACACCCATGCTCCAGATTCCGAAGAAGTGCGTGTTGGAGTTTACACATGCCACTGCGGTGGCAACATCAGCCATGTGGTGCAATGTGAACGAGTAGCCAAATTACTCGGCAAAATGCCGGGTGTGGCCGTAGCCCGCACCGACCCTTCCTTCTGTTCCGACGCCGGCCAGGCCATCATCGAGCAAGATATCAAGGAACTGGGCATCAATCGCGTTGTCATTGGCGCCTGTGCCCCTTCCCTGCATGAACAAACTTTCCGCAACGCCGTCACGCGCGCTGGGCTGAACCCGTACCTGTACCATCATGTAGGTTTGCGCGAACAGGACAGTTGGGTACATGATAGTGATAAAGAAGGCGCCACCGAAAAGGCCGTACGCCTGATGTCCGCTGGTGTAGCCAAGGCCCGCCTGCTTACACCCCTCGAGCCAATCCGGCTGGGGGCTGAGAAACAGGCCCTGGTCATCGGGGGCGGCGTAGCAGGCCTCCGGTCCGCGCTGGATATTGCCCGCCAGGGCATCCGGGTTACGTTGGTAGAGAAATCGCCCTTTCTGGGCGGGCGCATGGCGCAGTTGGAATCCGTTTTTCCGACAGACGAAACACCGCGCCAGTTGCTGCACGATTTGATCGAGCAAGTAACAGCCCAATCCAACATCACCATCCTGACCGCAGCCGAAGTGACCGCCGTCTCCGGATATGTGGGCAACTTCAACGTGACGGTGACCCAGCACAGCCGCGGCGTGAGCGACGAAATGGCCGAGGCGCTGCTGGCAGCCTGCACGCAGGAAACACCCGACGCATTCAACTACGGTCTGACCCAACGCAAGGTTATCTACCAACCCTACAAAGGTTGTTACCCGCCCACCCCGGCGGTGGATTGGGAACATTACGATGGACAGCCGATCCAGGTAAATGGCAAACCCGTTGTGCTGAAAGATGAGCCGCAGGTGCATCAACTGACCGCCGGCGCGATCGTATTGGCTACCGGCTTCGATCCCTACGAGCCGCGTTTGGGTGAGTATGGTTACGGCGAAATCCCCGAGGTGGTGACGCTACCCCAGTTGATCCGCATCCTGGCACAGGTCCCAGACGGAGAATCGTTGATCTGGAACGGGCATCCGGTACGGGATGTAGCCCTTATCCATTGCGTGGGCAGCCGCGAGATTGATGGCATCCACGAACCGCAGGCGGATGGGCAGGTCAACAACTACTGCTCACGAGTCTGCTGTACGGCATCCCTGCACACGGCAGTCGAACTGCGCAAACGCTTCCCAACATCTAACCTGTACGAACTCTACCAGGATATCCGCACTTACGGGCGCGGGCACGAGGATATCTATCGCCAGGCACAGGCGAGTATGGTTCGCTTCCTGCGCTATCACGGTGATGAACATCCCGAAGTTATGGCTGCCCCGGCTGGTGATAAACATCCGGTGCTGGTGCGGGTGAAAGATCATCTGACCTACGGCGAAGAGATCGAAATCCCTGTTGACCTGGTTGTGCTGGCCGTAGGCATGATGCCACGCCAGATCGATGACCTGGTAGATATGCTCAAGGTCTCGCGTGGCACCGACCGCTTCCTGCTCGAGGTCCACCCCAAACTACGCCCGGTTGAAATGGCAGTACGCGGCATCGTTCTGGCTGGAACAGCACAGGGGCCAATGAACATCCAGGAAAGCCTGTCAGCCGCATCGGCAGCGGCAGCCAAAGTTGCATCCCTGCTCGGCCAAGGACGTGTGGAACTTCCACCCTTCGTGGCACGCGTGGATGAGAGCAAGTGCGATGGCACCGGTGCCTGCGTGGAAGCCTGCCTGGAAGAAGGTGCGATCGCCTTGCAGACCTTCAAGGAAAATGGCCGCGAGGTCAAGCGGGCTGTGGTTACCCCGGCCAACTGCACTGGTTGTGGAGCCTGTGTGGGCGTCTGCCCGAACAGGGCCATCGATGTCCAAGCCTGGACCTTGGCCCAATATGAAGCCATGGTGGATGCCATTGCAATGGATATCCCGGCATTTTCGGAGGCTGAAAAATGAGCGAACCTCAAATCGAAACCATCTCGCGCGGTGACATGCTCAAGAAACTGCGTGCAGAACACGCCGCTAGCGTGGAACGAACGCAGATACTCTTCCGAGAACAGAGAGCGATGCAACAATCTATTTGCCAGCTGATCCGGGAAACGCCCAAGACGGTACCGGAAATTGCCAATGCGATTGGTAAACCCAGCCAAGAAGTGCTGTGGTTCGTTGCCGCCTTGAAAAAGTATGGCATTGTGATTGAGGCCGGGATGTGCGGGGATTATCCGCTCTACCAGCGGGCCAAGGAGGCGCAGGCATGACCAAGCGCGTGGATCCCAACTTGATGTATGAATTAAAGGAATTCGGTGCAGTGGGCATGGAAAAATGCATTAACTGTGGAAACTGCACAGCCATTTGTTCCTTGTCGAAGGATGAGGATCGTTTCCCGCGTCACATGATCCGCATGGCACAACTGGGTATGAAAGATGAATTACTCGGCAGCCAGGAACTGTGGCTATGCTACAACTGCGGCGATTGTTCGGAAACTTGCCCGCAGGGAGCCGAACCAGCCAATTTTATGGCTGCAGCACGTTGTTATGCAGTCACCCATTACGCGCCGTTGAAGATTGGCAACCTGTTCTGCAAACGACCGTTGGTGGGCGGTTTGATCGCATTCCTGATGGTGATTTTCTTTAGCATTTTCATGTATGGCGAACGCCAGATAGTCGCTACAGACCAATTGAAGCTGTTCGGCTTCATCCCTTACGAGTTGATTCACGCTGCCGGCCTGGCAGCGATGATTCTGATTGGGTTAATCAGCGTGGTTACCATTTTGACAATGATGTCCCGGATCGCACGCGTAAACAACCTCTCGTTTAGGAACTTCCTCAAGGGCTCGCAGATGCACTGGTTCCGGGCATTCTGGGATGCGGTTGTTGTACAGTCGCTGTGGCAGAAACGCTACCGCGAGGAGT
>JBFYSM010000038.1:0-3903 GCA_041301605.1 Chloroflexota bacterium
AAATGACGGATAAAAAGGTGATCGTGGTTTTTGGTTCGGCGGGATTGCGGGATAAAGAGAAGCGCCGCATGATGGCCGAGGTTTCCGCCGAACTGGCCGACTTGACCATCCTGACGGCCGAAGACCCGCGCACCGAGTCACTGGATGACATCCTCGAAGAAATGGCAGCTGGTGCCAACGCGAAGGGGGGCGTAGAGGGGCAGACCTTCTGGCGCGTTCCCGACCGGGGCGAGGCGATCCGGTTTGGGGTCCGGATGGCGCAGCCGGGCGATATCGTCATGGCCTGCGGGAAGGGTCACGAGCAGTCCATGTGCTTCGGCGAGACCGAGTATCCCTGGGATGACCGGACTGCCATGCGGGCTGCCCTGGCAGGGTTGTTGGGCGTGGATGGGCCGCAGATGCCCTACCTGCCGACCCAGGAGAGCTTGTGATCCATCACCTGGAGCGGGAGCAGGTTATCCCGGCGGATATCGGGCGCGTCTGGGAAGATTTCGCCACCCCCGCCAACCTGGATGAGATGACCCCGCCGGATATGGCCTTTGAGATCGTGTGTGGTGGGGAGGAGCGGATGCATGCCGGGCAATTGATCGAGTACCGGGTGGAGGTTTTTCCCGGCTGGAAGACGCGCTGGCTGACCGAGATCCGCCACGTGTGCGAGGGGCAGTACTTTGTCGATGAACAGCGCACCGGGCCGTACAGCTTCTGGTATCACGAGCACCACTTCGAGCCGGTGACCGGCGGCGTTCGGATTAAGGATCATATCGCGTACCAGCTCCCGTTTGGCGTGTTGGGGGAGATGCTGCATGCCCTGGTCATCCGGCCTCGCCTGGAAGCCATTTTCGATTTCCGGCGCAGCAAGATCGAAGAATTATTTGGTTGATACACTACCGAATTCTTATGTCTTTGCGAGGAGGGTGCTCTTCCCGACGAAGCAATCTCCTGGCTGTTCGAGCCTGCAATTTACTTCCAGCCAGCAGAATTGGCCGATGATTTGATTTGCGCATAGCCATTGTGTAACAATATTTCCCCAAATAGGATAGCCGAATGGAACCTTACGATCCCGCCCTGTACACCACCCCCGTTACCCTGGAAGGCCGCCATGTCCGCCTGGAGCCGTTGACCCTGGCGCACGTTCCCGGCCTGGCCGCGGTCGGCTGCGATGAGCGCATCTGGAAGTTGATGCTGTATGGTGATATCCGCACCGAAGCGGATATGCGCGCCTGGGTGGAAAACCTGCTCCATCGCCAGCAGCAGGGGACCGACCTGCCGTTTTCGGTCATTTTCAGGGAAACGGGGAAGGTGGTGGGGGCAACCCGCTACATGGATATCCGCCCTGTTCACCGCGGCCTGGAGATCGGTGGCACCTGGTATGCCATGGATTACCAGCGCACGGCGGTCAATACGGAAACCAAGTACTTGCTGCTGGAATATGCCTTCGAGACGCTGGGCTGCATCCGGGTGCAGTTCAAGGCTGATATCCGCAACGAGCGCTCCTGGCGCGCCATCGAGCGCATCGGTGGCGTGCGGGAGGGTATCCTGCGCAACCAGTACATCCTGCAGGATGGAACGTACCGGGATTCAATCTATTACAGTATTTTGGATCGTGAATGGCCGGGGGTGAAAGAATGGCTGGAGAAGATGCTTGGCTAACCTTTACAGTTTATGCATCATCTATCTTTTCGCCCTGTGAGATGTTCTCGATAAGTGGCGTGAAGTGTAAACCTGGTTTAGAGTAATAAGAATCTTTTAAATCGTCTTGGTTGACCAGCTCGAGCATTCCCCTTGTTCCTCCTCGTTTGCCTCCAGCAAGGCGAACAACTTCTAGGACTGTTGATTCATGATGAATGTTCGTTCCTGCGCCTAATTCAATTTCCCTTTGCGGTTCTATCTTCCAACTTGCTTTGAGATGGCTCAGGTAATCTTGGATTTTGAAACTTCTACGCGAAAATGATAAGATCAAATCTGCCATTGGCAGCAATCCATACTGCTCTCCAGGCTGGCCTGGTTCATTCACTGCTATGCAAATGCTCGTAATATCTTCGGCGGACAAGGCTTGAATGATGCCTGGAATGAAAATCTCTTGTTTTGCACAAAGCGGGAACCTGGCTGATAATTGATCCAGGCTGTTGAACAGAACAGTCAGGGATTTGTTACGCATTTTTAGGCGATGGATGCTGATAAACATGCGATGGAAAAATTCTTCTGGTGTGATGTATCCGGGGGCATAATAAAGCACCTCGAGGCGGTTATCAACCTCATATTGGTTTATTCTATCGTTTTCGCCAAATTCCTGTTCCATGATACGATCGAGGGTTGCTTTAGTGACACCCTCATCTTCGCGTAAGGAAACAACAAGTCCTCCCTCATCTTTACTGGATAGCAATCGATGAAGAATATGAAGGTACCCTAAATGGCTTTTGTGCCCGCCCCGCGGACCAATAAAGGCAGTACAACGTCCTTTGGGTATGCCTCCCATTATCGTGCCCTTTACCGGGATTGTTAAAATCTGGTTGAGTTTCTCAGGATATGTGCTGGCCGGTTCAAGGGGATTGGAAGAACTTAATCGTTTATATGTTGATAAATAGGAATGAATAGATGGGTAGATGAAAATACCTCCTGTTTCTTGATAAGGGTGTGCGCGCCGCTTGGCAATGTTGAATTCTTGAACCATTTTATTTTTGGGGTTAGTTGTTTTCGGTTCGGATGGGCAATTGGGATTGCCATATATTTTGAGCTGATGCTTGCCCCAGAGGTGAGCCTGGTAACGTGCTTTCACCACCTCGATTGTCCTGACATAGTAATCCTGTATATATGTGTTATCAAGGCGAACAACAATATCGCAGAAATATTCCCAGAACTTATGCTCCTGGTTTTGTGCACCTGAGTCAAGTATGAAGACAACTAACTTGCGTGCTTTGCAGGCTTTCAAGAATTCTTGGAAATGTTGTCCTTGTTTCTGTGGGTCAACAATGTTTAGGTTATCTACAACCAAAATATCGGGAGCCACATTCTTGACACCATTGCGAAGTGGAGCCTGTTCGAGTAGCTCCCCAAGCCGACCAACCAGTTTTTCCGGCTTGAAACGCGTAACCCATTTTTGCAATGCATCGATCGATGATGTAACCAATTCAGAGATGGTTGCCCATTTCTGTTTGTCAGGTTGGAATTCATCTTTTCCCCAGACAAGTACTAGGGAATGCGCTTCCTTTTCCTTTCGTCGACTCTTAGATCTCCTGAAAGGTTCAAAATATACATCTGCATCTTTCCAGCCCAAATCTTGAGTGTTTTCGATGAATTGTTTTGTTGTGGAATCGGTAGATATGTATAACGAGAAAAGAGATTTCGGATTTTCTTGTTCATTTTTGGCTAGGCGGTAACACAATTCAGATGTTAGCGTTGTCTTTCCTGTTCCAGGAGGGCCTGTAACCAGCATGGTCAACGGCTGTAAATTCTTATCATCGGTTTCCGGTAAATTGAGACCACCTTCAAATAACTTATCGAACCATGAAATGGTTTTCTTATCTTCATCGGGTAGGGGGCCAAAGGCGATATATGCTGGATGAAATCGGGCGATCCCACTGTCGATTGTGCACCAATGCGCTTGCGAAATCCCGCTTTTGATCTTCATATTCCGCTATCTCCTTTTGTTCAACAATTGCATGGTGCTGTTCGGATGGCTGGTTTCTGCTTCCCTGTGGAAACGTTTCTACTCATGACACCCTGTCACCGTCTGGTCGAAATCGATGATCGCACCGGTCATCATCCCCGATTCGTCGCTGGCCAGGAAGGCAATGGCCTGGGCCACCTCGCGCGGTTTGATTAGGCGCTTGAAGGGCTGCGCACTTTCCGCTTTTGCTAGCCAGTCGTCATCGGCGTGGTGGAAATCCTTCTGGATCTGGTGTT
>JBFYSM010000390.1:0-3482 GCA_041301605.1 Chloroflexota bacterium
GGCGGTCAGGATCCGCTGGCCTTCAACGGTCAACGACAACGGGATATTGCGTCGGTCGTTGGGGTTCTGGCTGCGGGATACCAGGCCCTTATTGACCAGGCTGTCCACTGCCTTGCTGACCGCCGAACTGCTTGTGCCGCTGGATTCGGCCAGCGCGCTGACCGAGGCAATCCCCCTCCGGATGCGGCGCAGGACCTGGAACTGTTCGACCGTTAAGTTGAACTGCTCGGCGGCCACGCGGCGTATGGTGGCACGCGTGGCGTGCCAGGCGGGCGGGATGGTCTCCCAGAACTTGTCGATCGCGGCTTGGAGTGTTTCCTGTTCAGACATGGCGGCCTCATTGAATAGTTGAGATAGTGAATAGTTGTAACAGGAAACTATTATATCCGGGGGGCGGTTTTTGTCAAATTACAGTTGTATAAATGGATTTGTCATATGTTGCTTTGGAAGCAAAACCGTTGTATAGTATGCCCATCATTCAACCATATACAAATTCGAGGAGGAAGAAATGGCTAACCGTCGTGTAACGCTGCGCCCGCGGGTCATGACCGCCCAAGATGTGCGGATTGACCGTGGTCAAGTAGAAGATACCTACCTGGGCAAGGTTTCCCGCTACATCCCGGCCGAGATCGTGGCCGCCTACGTCGCCGCATCGAGCATTGTGCTGGGCGGGGAGAACATCCCGCAAGTGACCCTGCTGTGGATCGTGATCGCCCTCCTGGGGGTGCTGACCCCGCTCTGGCTGCTGTACGCCACGGAAGTGCCCGGTAAATCCAAGGCGGTCTTCCAGGCCGTGATCGGGACGATCGCTTACCTGCTATGGGTCTTTGCTGTTTCGGGTGCGGCGCTTTTCCCGGCCTGGTACAACCCGGTCTATGGCGGGTTGCTGCTGATCCTGTTCACCCTGGTGGTGCCGCTGATCGAGAAGATATTCGTCAAATAAGGTTTCACGGCGTGGATTGTTGCAAGCTGTAGGGCAAAATTAATTTTGCCCTACAGTTGCTCGGATTCTATGCTATAGTAGCCATAGATTTTCGGGCTATTTTCTCTTCCAGGGAGAGCCATGAACAACCACGATAGGAAACTCAAAGTATTTCTCTGTCATGCAAGCGAAGACAAACCCGTCGTGCGGGAACTGTTCGAGCGCTTGAAGACAGATGGTTTCGACCCGTGGCTCGATAGCGAAGCCCTGCTGCCCGGCCAAGATTGGGACCTGGAGATCCAGAAAGCCATGCACGCCAGCGAGGCGGTAATCGTTTGTTTTTCAGACATTTCGGTGGTCAAGGAGGGATTCGTTCAAAAGGAAATCAAGTACGCCCAGGAAATTCAAAAGGAAAAGCCCGAGGGAACGATTTTCTTCATTCCTCTGCAACTGGAAGAATGCGAGATGCCTTTCGGCCTGCGCTCAGTGCACTGGGGTCATTACTACGAGCCGGATGGCTATAAAAAACTGGTCGGGGCACTCAACACACGTGCCGGGCAGGTGAAGGCTGCACAGGGGATCGTCAAGTCAAAGCGAAAGCCTGCAGCCAAAGGAGTATTGAAAAAGATTTCTACCGTTCGAGGCGGCGCAGAATCAACCGTAGTAGGCGGAAATGTTGATCATTCGATCCTCGGCCATACGGTCACAGTGATCCAAACAGGCCTTGCCTCCTGGCATCGGCCTTCTGCGCCGCGCCCCAGCAAGCCGATGATCGGGCGCCACGATGAATTTGATTCGGTTGCAAGGCTAATCCGGGAAGGGAAAACCACTGCCATCACAGCCACAGTTCAAGGGACGCCCGGCGTTGGCAAGACTCTACTTGCCGAACATCTGGCCGCACGATTGGACGGTGAATTTCCGGGCGGTGTCATCTTCGAACGTTTAGGAGTTGGCTTTCGCGATCCAGTTCTTGCAAATCCAATTCTCAAGAAATGGGTTGGTTTTGCAGAGGAGCAGAAGGAAAACGTTCAACCAACGTCCGATGAAATCCGCTCTCTCCTGACAGGGCATGGTGCTTTGCTGGCGATCCTAGATGATGTTTGGGACTTAAAGGCGATCGAGCCATTGATCAATGCCCTGCCAAATGAAGCCTGCCTGCTGGTCACCACACGCAGCCGCCGCATTGCGCAGGAACTTCATGGGGAAATCTATCCGCTGGATGTGCTCAATGATGATGATGCATTGAACCTGCTGAAAAACCGCGCTAGCCCAACTGATAAAGAAGTCCCCTTACTCACACGACTCGCCAAGGCGCTCGGCAATCATGCCCAGGCGCTCGATATCGCCGCGGGCAGTCTGGCGCGCCTGCCGCGGGAACGTTGGATCGCTTCTGTTAAAGAAATGGAACGGCAGGTACGTGAGGGCAGTGGATTTGGAGAACTTCACCTGCCTGGCGATGAAGCGACTGAAAGCCGGGTGGAGGCAGCGCTATCCGTCTCGTACAATGATTTGAAAGCCGAGATAAAAACCCGCTTCCGCCGTTTGGGTGCTTTTGCTCCAGATGGCAGTTTCCCAACAAACGCCGCGGCCGAGGTTTGGAGCTGTTCATCCGAGGAAGCCGAAGATCAACTGACAGTGTTCGTGGAACTCGGTTTATTAAGCCGCCAGGATGATAAGAATTCCAGATCACGCTGGCAGCAACATACATTGTTGCGAGCCTATGCACTGGCGCTTCTACGGAAAGAAGGCGAAGAAGATGCAACGCGGAACCTGCATGTACAAGCCTATAACGAATTGATGCGTGATGCGGACGATCGGCAAATATATTTCCTTATGCTCCCTGATTATCCCCAACTGCGGCATGCGTTTGACTGGGCAATCGGAAATGATATTGATCTGGCACAACAGGTGGCAGGCAATACGGCAAACCTTCAAGCCGCGTTTTACCTGGTTAAGGAGAATTTTGATTGGGCATGTCGTCTGGTAGAGGCTGCCCGGGATGGAGATGAAGAAGTGAGAGGACGGGCAATTGGTATGCTTGCAAATGCACTCTCACGCCTTTCCAATTTACCCGACGAAGACCGCCGGGCGCGCCTGCTCGAAGCGCTGGCCGCCTACGATGAAGCCCTCAAACATTACCGCCCCGACACCGCCCCACTCGACTATGCCATGACCCAAACAAACCTTGCAAACCTGCATATGAATATGGCTGATTTGCCTGAAGAAAATAAACGGGAGAGGCAAAAGATGGCACTCCAAGGCGCTGTCATTGCGATCAGCATCTTTTCCAGTGTTGGACATGCTCCTTACACGCAACATGTTGCCCGTCAATTACGCTGGATGGGCGAGCAAATGGGCCCGGCATTTCCTGAACTCTGGCAGGAATTGAATCTTGGTGAATTGCCCGAATGGTTAAAATAATTATCCAGCATCCAAACTAAAGGAGTAAAAATGTCCGAACAATCCCAACCCCGCAAGAAGATCACCCTGCCCTACCTCTTCAAAAAGGTCGCCGATGGCGAGCCGATCACCTGGCTGACCTGTTACGATTATCCCACCG
>JBFYSM010000040.1:0-6866 GCA_041301605.1 Chloroflexota bacterium
TCCTTGCCCACCCGGCGGATGGCATAACCAACCACGATGATGGTGATCACCCACAAGACAATGGATACCAGGATGGACAGGAATCCATCCGGGATGTGCATGGGTTGAGGTGCATAGTGCATGTTATTCATCTCCTTTTGGTTTGGATTTTTTACAGCCGGCGCATAACCCGGTCAGGGTCAGGTGGCTGGTTGTTGGGCGGAAACCAGTATTTGCTTCAACCTGTTCGTAAAACTCCTGCACCTGGTTGTGCTCCAGCACCTCGGTATGACCGCAGACCCGGCAGACCATGTGGTGGTGGTCGGTATGGGCGAGTTCATAAGCCAGATGGTTGTTTTCACCTTTTGCGGAAAGCACCACATCGTTCTCAGCCAGGAACTCCAGCGTGCGATAGATCGTTGCCTCATTCATTCCCGGCATGGAAGAACGGGTACGTTCGAAAACCTGGGATGGTGACATATGCCCGCCATCATGCAAGGCTTGCAAAACGGCCAGGCGTTGGGGGGTGATGCGGTAGCCGCGGGCGCGCAGGGTCTTGGAGTGGGTGGCAAGGCAGGACATTCCGATTTCCTTATTGCAAAAATTATTAATAACAATTATATGCAAGAAGGGTTAAATGTCAACAGGATTTGATACAAAGGGTGCACTAAAAAGTTGTTAGCGAAATGATCTCGATACGGGCGTTGCGGCGGTTGAGTAGGCGCTTTTTGCCGTATCGAAACCCCGCAACGCCCTACTTATCCATAATTCTGCCTGAAATCCCAACAACCTTTGAGTGCTCCCGATACAAATCATCACCAAATGAAAAAGACCCGCTCCACTGCTGGAACGGGTCCCTTACTTTTCACTTCTCACTAATTACTGCTCACTGACCACTGCTCTCACGGCTCCCACTGGAAGTGGATCAATGCAAAGAGATATGGCTTCCCCTGCACGTATTCCACCCCCACCAGCCAGGTGCGCCAGTCCAGGTCAACGCCGGGGGTGCCGGGCTTGTGGAGGTTATAGAAATTGACATTGGCGTATTCCTGCGGCCAGGGCTCCTGCGAGAAAACGGCCGCATTGCCGGGGTCATTGCAGGTCTGGCTGAAATTGGCATTATAGACTTCGAGCAATCTTGGCAGCACAACCACGTGGAAAGAGCCAACCTCATTCAGGCCGGAACCAGGCGCCGCACCCCAGTTGTGTTCCCAGGTGCTGATGAAAACCCAGTTGAAGGCAGTTTGGTCGAAATTGATCACCTTCCCATTCCGCCAGAGATAGACATCCACACCGTGGGCGGGGCTGACCAACGATGACAGTAGCTCGCCATCCGAAGTGCGCAAGGCGTTCCCCAGCGTCCATAATAACGTGGTCACCTGGGTATCCGCGCAGAACGCGGACGGGGCCACGTATTCCGTCAGGTACTCGGAATTGACCCAACCGGTGCCGCCGGTCGGTTTCTGGATCTCGACCCACAGGTCGGGCTCGATCCAGGCCGAGGGGCCGGTGCGCAGGATGGCGGTAGTCGAGGGGGGGAATGAGCCAATGATCACGCCATCCGGTTCCGGTGCGGTGCGGATGTTCAGTACATCCCAATTGGCCACCCCGATCACAGCGTACGGGCCGGATGGCACGCCCGGCAGGATGATATACGGCAGGGATGGATTGGGCGTGATGGTTGGCGTGGCAGGGATGTTGGTGGCTGTGGGAGCGCCCTGGACCGTCGCAGTTGGGGATGGCAGGAGCAAATCCATGGTGGGGATCACAGGGGTTGGGGATGGTTGCGGGGTGACCTGGGGAATAGTTGGAAAAACGAATGGCGTTGGCTGCGGGGTCTGGAACAGGGGCAATGTGCAGCCGCTGATCAGGAAGGACAGGGCCGCAAGACAGGCAAGCAAGAGAAACCGGGTACGCATGGGACTTCTCCTTTTAGAGCAACTGGCTCCATGGCGATTGTATCACGGCGGGGATTGGTTCGTTAATCCCGATTCCCCCATGGCCTGGGCTTGCTTAAGTCGCCACATGCTCTTGGGCTAACAGGGATTGAACCGCCAAGACGCGACACCTGCCCTCCCGCAAGGACACCGGGACGGTGTGGCGGGCGGTGCCAGGGAGAACGCCAAGGAAATCCTTTTAAAGCTTCGCGATCTTCGTTCCTTCGCGGTGGATAACCTTTCCCCCATTGACTTTGGACAAGCCGATCCCCACAGAACCCGCAGGAACGATCTTGATTTGAACTCAGGCGGACAACTCACGGAACAGGAACCAGGCCCCTTTGCGCCGGTCCGCATCTTTGGGGGCGCGGTCGTAATAGATATCGAACACCTGGCCCGTATCCACCCGAACCCGGAAATGGAAACGCCCCACCCCGAGCGAGCCGCGCCTGGAAGCCGCCGCGGCGTGGCTGGGACGCATGTTGCGGGCGGATCTGCCCCGCCGGGAAAAGTCGGACCATTCAGATAATTTCTCAACCACGTGGTATTCCCTGCCTTCCCAGGTGAAGCCATCGGGGCAGGGGGGCGTCTTCTCATAAACGGGCGGTTCATTGAAGATGGGTTCGATTTCTACATCGATGAATCGGATGGGCATATCGTCCATGAGCAATTCACATCCCGTTGTTCACAGGTTCGTAAGACTCGAAACTAGGTACACCAGGCCGGTCGAAATGCCGTTGATCACCATGTGGAAGAAAATCGAAGGCCACAGGGATTTGCTGGCATGCCGCAAGTAGGCTAAAACGCAACCGAGCAGGAAGTACGTGATCAAGCCAACGAGTTGCAGGTGATTGACAGCAAACAACACCCCAGAGATCAGCATGGCGTTGACCCAGCCATATTTGTTCCTGAAACCGGTAAAGATGAACCCCCGGAAGAGGATTTCCTCCAGGAAGGGGGCAACGATCACCACGGTGAAGATCAGCCAGCCGGGTGAGGCCTGGTTCTCGAATATCTCGATCCAGTTCACATCCGGCTCGATCTGGAAAACCGACAGTACGATACCATAAACGAACATGAACACATAAGTGCCCACCAAAAGGCCGCAACTGATCCCCAGGTCTTTCCAGGTAAACGAGCGGAAGCCAAGTTCCTTCCAGCCGGCGCGGTGGCGGTGGAAAACGAACCACCAGACAGGGATGAACAAGGCCAGTTCGAGCACGATCAAAGCCATGCCAACGATCATATCCTGTTCGATATTTGCCAACAGGAGTGACAGCGCTATGCTCAATCCGATCCAAATCCCAAGGAACCCGACCCCAAACCAGGCTTCCCGAACACCCCAGGGGACCTTTTCTTCAACCGGTAACTGGTTTGGAACGGATATTTCTGGATTTTCCATTGGTATCTACTCCTGGATCGATTTCTTCCTGAATTGTACCTGAAAGCAACATGCGGAGGCTGTTCTCCGCATGTTCTTCTTAAACATCCAGGCTATTGAACCTTTATCGGCTTGGGCCGGCGCGGGCAATCCTCAGTCTCGCAGCCTTCACAGTGTTTCTTGGAACTCTCGGGGAGCCACCAGAAGGCGACCACACAAAACGCGACCAGCAAGGCAAGCATCAGCCAGGAAAAAGCCGTGATCAGGAGATAGATGGCCACGATTGGCGGCAGGAACCAGCCGGGGTAGAGCACCCAGCTCCGACGGCGGAACTCCGTCCCGAAGGTGCGGCCGGGCTGCGCCTTGAATCGACGGCCGGAGAGGATGTGGAACCCCGCCTTGCATGTGCCGGGGTAGTAATGTCCGCAGTACGGGCATACCCAGGCCATGTACAGGAAATTGGATGCGATCCCATACACCAGGTAGATGATCCCCAGCGGCCACCAGAGCATGGCCGTGATGGCCATCCCCAGGATGTACATGATGATCTGGATGGCGTTTTCACGCAGGATATCCCAGGCAGTCATCTTGTTCGTTTGCAATACACTCATATTCGTGTCATTCCATCGATCAGGAGGATTGCGCAATTTTACCTTCAACACTTCATGCGCGTACCAGCCGCCAGAACAATACACCCGCCAACAGCGCCAGCCCCGCCCCGAAGAAGAAGGGAGCCGCCGCGCCCAAACCCGCCCAGCCGAAGGCGCCCTGCCAGAGCAGGCCGGCGATCAGCGAGGCCGGGAAAGCTGTCAGGCCAACTGCGGCGTTATACAGGCCGTAGGCCGTGCCGCGTTTATCGGCCGGCACCAGATCGGCGATCAGGGCTTTGGCGGTTCCTTCGACCGCGGCGTAGTAGATGCCATATAAACCGAACAATGCCCAGATATGCCAGCCGGTCTGTGAAAGCGCAAAGCCGAGGTAAACCAGCCCATAGGCCAGCCAGCCGCCGATGATGAGCTTGCGGCGGCCGATCTTATCGGAAAGTGCGCCGAGCGGCCCAGACAGGCTGGCATAGATCAGGTTGAAAGTCATCAGCATGCCCATCACCTGCAGGAGGCTCAGGCCGCGCTCCTGGCCGCGCAGGATGATGAAGGCATCGGATGAATTTCCCAAAGTGAAGAGGATCACGACAAACAGGAACAACTTGAAGCGCTTGTCCATCCCCTTCAGGCTCAGGATCGGCGCGCGCACACCATTGCCGGATGTCACTTCCCTCGCGCCGAGAGACAGCACCAGCACAGCCAGCACGGCCGGGATGATGCTGACCAGCACGATGATCTGGAAGGTGCTCCGTGAGAGTTCCGCAGTACCGGATTGGGTCGCCAGGATGATAATGGCGGCAACCAGCAGTCCAAGGAACGCCCCGGCCGTATCGCCTGCACGGTGGAGGCCAAAGGCCAATCCACGCTGCTTTTCGTCAATCGAACCAGCCACCAGTGCGTCACGCGGCGAGGTGCGGATGCCCTTGCCCAGCCGGTCGGCGAAGCGGACACCCAGCACCCAGCCCCAGGCGTTGGCGAAGTACAGGAACGGCTTGGCAATTGTTGAAAGACCGTACCCGAGCACGGTCAGCCACTTGCGCTTGCCGAGCCGGTCGGAGAGCCAGCCGGAGTAGAGCTTCATCAGGCTGGCAGTCGTTTCCGCAAGCCCCTCGATCATGCCAATAACAGCGGTTTTGGCGCCCAGCACATTGGCCAGGAAGAGCGGAATGAGGTTGACGATCATCTCCGAGGAGATGTCGGTCAGGAACGAGGTGGCAGTCACCACCCAGACATTGCGGGGCAGGCTGCGGAGGGAGGATGGTTTATCCATATGGGGTTACTTCTTCAACAGGTGGTGTTGATGCTCCTTGATCCATATCACAACCGGATCGTCATTCCACTTGACCATGAATGGCAGGAGGGAAACGAAGGGCATGGAAAGAACGCTGGGCTTCTCGATGGCGGCATCCTTCAGGAAAAGCCCGAAATCCTTGCGGCTGCGGAACTTCAGGTCGACCTCCCCCACCTTCTGGACCTGATCCCACTGCACACGTGTCACCTTCAGGAAATCATAATGGGCAAACCCATCCTGGCTGAACACCAGGCGGGTATAAAAAGCCTTGTAAGCCGACTCCACGGTCAGGTAGCCAAAACCGAGGCCCAGGACCAGGAAGAACCACCAGGAGTTCCAGAACTTGTCGATCGGCAGGGGAAAGCGCGTGAAAGCCTGGATGAAGCACGAAGCGGAAAATACCAGGAAGATGATGAACTGGCCAATATACTGGCCGCGACGGGTCATGCGGAAGGTTTGCAAGGTAGGGGATGGATCCGTCATGGGCTTACTCCCTTTCCCGGATGGCGCTGAAAGCGATCAGGATGGCTGAAATAATGCCAATGGCGAGGGCAAAGAAGAGGGTTTCGCGGGCATCCTTCCATTCAGCCAGTTTCTCCAGGAACTTGACCGCCATGACCAGGATCAGGATGCTCCCCAGGCGGGTTTTGAGATCGTGCAGATTATGAACGATCATCCAGGCCGGCAGTTTCAATTCAGCAATGGATAGCTCGTACAATCCAAGAGCAAAGATCAGCAAGGCGGAGGCGACCAGGAAGGCATCCACAATCTCGACCAGGGCAATGACAATGCCCGCATCCCTGCCCAGGCTGGAGATGATCAGGCTGACGGCATCCACTGTCTTGGCAATGCCCCATCCGAAGCCAGCCAGCGCGCCAACCAGCAAGGCCAGCACACCGATCAAAACCAGGTAACGACTAGAAGCCAGCAATTTACCCATGCCATCCTCCAGGTGATTTTAAGGCGACCCACCGGTCGCCCGTGTGAATCATATCACGGAAAATCCCCTGCAACATCATTTCAATGAGTTGTAGACAAAACAGGCACACGCAGCGGCCAAGGCCAGCCAGATCAAGATGATAATGACCGCCGCCGCCCAACCCATCGGCTTTCCGCTGCCCATCCGCACCCTGGCCTGCTCCCGGCATTCGGCCATTACTTCCGCCGGGATGAGTTTGAGCGCCAGCCAGACCCCCAACGGGATCAGCACCAGGTCATCCAGGTAGCCCAGGATGGGGATGAAATCCGGGATCAGGTCGATCGGGCTGAAGGCATACCCGACCACAACCGCCGCCCAGGCTTTGGCATACCAGGGCGTGCGCGGGTCACGGTAGGCCAGGTAGAGGGCGTAGATCTCAGATTTGAGCGAACGGGCGCGGGATTTTATCGTATCGAGCATGTTGCAACGAAGCTTGAACGGTTTTGTCGGGGGGATTATACCTTGCTAGATGCCGTAAACCAGCCGATGTGCAAATCAAAAAGCCGCCTGGGCACCGACAGGCGTCCAAGCGGTTCTATGCAAAAGATTTGGGTGTGTTTCAAATGAGTTGAAAGTCGCTGGTTGAGCGATGCACTGAGCTTGTCGAAGTGTAGGGTGGTGTTCTTCCACCCGTATCGAAACCAGCGATTCCGGGTCTCGATATGCCGGAAAACCACCGGCTACTCGACCCTCGTAT
>JBFYSM010000046.1:0-5800 GCA_041301605.1 Chloroflexota bacterium
CAGCCTGGGCAATCTCTGCCCGAATTTCCACAACCCGGACAGCATTGATGGCATCCCAAACGTCCTGCTCTTCAACACCGGCTTCTTCAGCCAGTTCGGCAATGTGCTTGCCGGCCTGCAATTCAGAAGTCAGTTCATCGGTCGTCATGTTCAGCACTTCGGCTGCGGCCGCCAGGGCATCATCGCTCAACCGTAATTTGCCATGCCTGTCATGACCACGATGGGAAGGTACGGGAACATCCGTTGTTTCTGTCGTTCCGGTTGTGTCATCCTGGGCCAGGGCGGCAGTCACACCAATCGATGTGACCAGTACAACGGCCAGGGCGATAGCCCCGATCGACCAGATCAGTTTATTGCTCATTCGTTCGATATCTCACCTCCTTTCGGAAGAAGTTTTGGCTGAACCACGTTCAACCTGCCCTAATGGTAATCAATGCATGTAAACAGAAGGTCAAAAGGTTATGGGAAAATTATGTGGGCGTGAAGAGAAAAAATCCCCTCCCCGTTTCGGGGGAGGGGAAGGGGTGGGGGCATTACAGGTATTTGCTATCCAAGAACTTGGATTCAGGATCGTTCCTGTGGATAGTTTTCTACTGCCTGGGTCGTTTCAGGGCCGCAACAGCCATGGATATCAGGGTAAAGGCGATTGCCAGGCCGCCAGTGATCAGGATGACGACCGGCCAGTCCAGGGTTTCCAGCCAGGATGGCTGCGGGGTGGCGGTAGCCTGTGACCAGGGCGGGCCGCCGCTTTCTCCGCTCGCCTGGCCCTGGGCTTCTGCACCCGGCTGGTGGGTTCCCTGGGCTACTGGTGACGTTGGCGCGATGATGGCACCATCCGGGAGCGGGGTTGGCGTGGCCAAACCTTCAGCAGGTTGAACGGCTGTGGCTGTCGGCTGGTTGCGCAGCCAGGGCGGTCCGCCGCCGCCAGCCGGCCCCAAGGGTTGGGCCACTTCCGGCGCGGTCGCTTCCCACTGGCGGATGAAGCCCACAATGGCCTGGATCTCGGCTTCGGTCATGCGGTCGCCCCAGGCTGGCATGGATGTGCCGGGGACGCCCAGCGTGATGATCTGCTGCATGGCCTGGTCGGTTGTGCTGGTCAGGAAGGATTTGACGTTCAAGGCCGGGGCGATTGGCTTGCCCTGCCCGGTCGGGCCGTGGCAGCGCGAGCAGTTGGCGCTGTATAACTGGCCGCCCAGGGCGATGCTTTCAGCCGTGGTCGGGATGGGCACATCCGGGGCGGGGATGGCGCCGGTCGGCACTTCGTCCCAGCGCTGGATGAGGGTCACCATGGCCGAGATTTCATCTGTTGTCAGCACATTGCTCCAGCCGGCCATCAGGGTGCCCGTGTTGCCAAAGGTGATGACGCGGTTGATCTCTTCGGCGGTTTTGGCGCGCACCACGGGGTCGTTGATCGCCGGTGCGATCCCGGTTCCCAACCCGTCCGCGCCGTGGCAGGCCACGCACTGCGCGGCGTAGATGGTGATGGCCGTTTGCAGGATGTCGCCACCCGGCAGGTTGCCGACCGCGGCCAGGAGATCGGCATCGGGTTCCGTGGTGAACGGGATGAGCGGTGCCAGCCCCAGGTTGACGACGCGGTTGCCGGTCTCCTCCCAGTCCCCGGATTGGATCAGGGCCACCAGTTCCTCGATCTGGTAATCGCTGAGCGTGCCGCCGTCTTCGAGGCTCCAGGCGGGCATAGCCGTATCAAAGCGACCGCGGGCAATGACTTTGTACAGTTCATCGTACGCCATGGTTTGCAATCCCGGCGTGTTGAGCGGCGGGGTTGCTCCGATGCCTTCCCCCTTCAATCCGTGACAGACCGAGCAGTTCTCGGCATAAAGCGTCATGGCATGGTCGAGTTGCCCGTAGAGGATTTCTTCCTGTGAACTTACGATGCGTTTGGGTTCGCTCAGGATGTAGAACAACAGGGCAAAGACGATCACCTGGGTGGCAAAGATGCCAAACAGAACTTCGATGCGTTGGGTGCGTTCGCTCATGGGTACACCACCTGGCTGGATTCGAAGGATTGTCTCTGGATGATCGTCCCCGTATCCACTTTGACCTGCCCGTCTTCGATGCTGACCGGGAAGAGGTCGAGGGCGCGCGGGGCGGGCGGGTTTTCGACGTTGCCCTGCTGGTCGAACTGCGAGTTATGGCACGGGCAGATGAATTTCCGGGCGGTCGAATCCCAGGGGACCGTGCAGCCGAGATGGGTGCAGCGGTGGTAGATGGCCAGGAAACCGCCATCCGGCAGGCGGATGATGTAAAAGCGCCCGTTGGATACATGGGTGATCGAGTTGGCCGGGAAATCATCCACAGCGCCGGCGGTGATAACCGAACCGAATTCGCCTTCGGCCAGGCGGGGCTGCAGGTAGGCAACGAAGGCGCCGCTGACTTCCAGGGCAGCCAGCCCGCCGAATACCGCCCAGATGACCTTCAGGAAGTCTCGCCGGGAGACGGCTTTTTCAGGGGTTGGGGGTGTAATTTCAGACATGATATTTTTCCAGGATATCCATAAACAGGTAAATTCCGATCAGTGGACAGCCGCCGGCATTGCCCACGGCCAATACAGGCTCATGCCGGGGCCGCGGAAGAAAATGCCGATGGTGGTCAGCACAATGAAGGCAATGAAGATAAAGGTAACGATGAAGATCACCCGCTCTTCCGTGTTGGCCTTGAAGGATTTGGTCATCCACTCATCCAGCAGGATCAACGGCAGCAGCAGCACGGCCAGGGGGATCAGGCCGTTCGAGATCAGGGTCGGCCAGGTCGGCAGCCAGCCGGTCCAATCGAGCACAAATTCGTCGAGCACAACCCAGATGGGGGTGGCGATCAGGGCCAGGCCGGTTGCCAGGGCGGTCAGCGAGCGCCCGCGCCGGGAGCGGAAGTAGACGCCTACGTTGTCCGGGTTGATATCGAAGAAGGGCAGCAGGAAGATGCCCAGCCCGGCCAACCCCGGCAGGATGATCCCTGCCACGAGCGGATGGAAGTGCAACAGCAGTTCCTGCAGGCCGAGGAAATACCAGGGAGCCTTGGCCGGGTTGGGGCTGACATCCGGGTTGGCAATGCCCTCCAGGGGTGCGGGGACCAGCATGGCAAAAACCAGCAGGACGGCGATCCATCCCAGGGCGTAGATCAGTTCCTTGCGTACCAGGTTGGGGATGGTTGTCACCCGCTCGGGTTTCGGTTCATCACCGCCGTCGATGCTCTTCGGGAGCGTCAGGCCGCCATCCTTGCGGACGCGCCAGAAGTGGTAGGACATCAGGCCGAAGATGATCAGGGGGATGAAGGAGATGTGCATCGAATAGAAGTTCAGGAGCGTGTTGGCTCCCACCTCCGGCCCGCCGAGCGCCAGCCGGGAGATCCATTCGCCGATCAATGGAATGTAAGAGATGATGCTGGTTCCAACCGTGATCGCCCAGTAGGCCAGTTGGTCCCAAGGCAATAAATAACCGGTAAAGTTTGCTGCCAGAACCAGCACCAGCATGGCCACACCGATCAGCCAGTTCAGTTCGCGCGGCGGGCGGTACGAACCGGTCAGGAAAACGCGCACCAGGTGCAGCACGGCGACCACGATCAGCAGGTTGGCAGACCAGTGGTGCAGGTTGCGCACCAGTTCGCCGAACCAGACGTTCGAGCGCAGTTCGAGGATATCGAGATAGGCCTGCGGGGCGGCAGGTGTGTAGTTGTTGAGCAGGATCACACCTGTGATCCCAAGGACCATCATCAATACGGCAGCCAGGCCGCCCAATCCCCAGGTGTAGGTCCAGCGCAGGGTGTTCACCGGCACCTTGGTTGGGTGCAGGTGCAGGATCAGGCTGTCCACCACCATGCGCATGCGGCCGCGGTCATCGACCGGCATCCCCTCGGGGACGAGGCGTTCGCGCATCCGGTTGAGCATGGTTCCGGGTTTGGGTTCAGGAATTTGTTCGCTCATCAAGCGCTCCTCTTCAACGTGATAATTATCCCTTTTTAGTAGCATCTCAATAAATGGGGGGTTGGGGGGTGTGCGGGCGGCTCCGCAGCCCGCCCCCCCCCACCTTTCCCCTTCTTTTCGAGAAGATACCCTTTTTACTATCATAACTTCAAATCTTTACAAAGGCTGCGTAAAAGTTGTGTAAAGAACAGCCTGAAATCCAAGGCTTTCCAGGATGTGGATTTTATCCTATCTTGAAGGAAAGTTCACAAACCCTTTACATTCCCTTGCTAAGATATGGTCACGCTGCACGAAGAAAGCGGCGGAAAACAAAAGCAAAAAGCAAGAAACAAAATACAAAAATCGTTTACGGAGGTAAACCATGTTGAAAAATCTTAAACACATCGTGATCGGCGTATTCTCGGCGATCATTGTCGTAGCCCTGGGCGCCAGCGCCATCTCGGCCTTTGCATCCCCAAGTGATAATGTTGCCGAGCCTGTCCAGGCTGCAGCAGCAGATTACGGGTACGGAGCTGGGAATGGAACAGATAACGGCGGTAACGGAACCGGGACCTCGGTCCTGGACCTGCCGGCAGGCGATCTCTCCGCTGATGAGGCAGCCAGCCTGATCTTCATGCGTGAAGAAGAGAAACTGGCCCGCGATGTCTACAACGCCCTCTATGCTGTTTGGGGCCAGCCGACCTTTGTCAATATTGCCGCCAGCGAACAGGCACACATGGATGAGATCAAAATCCTGTTGGACCGCTATGGTTTGGCTGATCCGGCGCTGGAACCCGGTGTGTTCACCAACCCTGACCTGCAGGCGCTCTACAACCAACTGGTTGCCCAGGGTTCAATTTCCCTGGCTGATGCCCTGAAGGTTGGCGCCGCCATCGAAGAGATCGACATCCTCGACCTGCAGGAACGCCTGGCTCTGACCGATAATCTCGATATCCAGACCGCCTTCAATAACCTGCTCCGCGGTTCGGCCAGCCATCTGCGAGCCTTCACCAGCGTCCTGTTCACCCAGACCGGTGAGACCTATGTTCCGCAGTACATGACGGCCGATGCCTACCAGGCCATCCTCGACAGCGCAACCCAGACGGGTTACGGCCAGGGTAGCCAGGGAGCCCAGGGATACGGCAACCAGTCGGGCACTTCCCAGGTCGGCGGCGGTGGATACCGTGGCGGCAAGAATAGCACTACCACTACAACCACAACCGGCAAGGGCCGGCGCGGCAACCACTAAACCGTAACACAACCGATATTTCCCGGAGATCCACATCTCCGGGAATTTTTTATTAGCCATCAGTTATGGTTAAAGATTTTGTGTCGTTGCGAGCCGCGTTCTTTGCGGCGAAGCAATCCCCCAATCGGCGAGGAGATTGCTTCGTCAGGCACAGTTCGCCCTCCTCGCAACGACACAACACCTTTTCTTCTATGTATAGCTCGGGTTATTACCGGGTATACTCTCCCCATCTGCACACAAGGAGAAGGAAATGCCATCTGTGATCGATCCGGAAACCATGTACGTGGATGATTTGCCGGCCATCTGGTCGCCGGTCCAGTGGGAGTTGAGCGAGGAGGAGCGCGTCCAGGCTGTGGAGGAGCAGGCCACTGCCAGCCTGCTGTGGTCCATGGATGCCCCCGAAGCTATCCTGCGCCTGCTGCTGGGCGAGACAGGCATCCAGCGCCTGTATGCCCCGCCGGAAGGGTTCAACAAAGATGAACAAGGGAATTGGGATGAGAACCTGCTGACCTTCGGCCCGCGCCGCCCGATCAAATTGAGGGAGGAAGAGCGGGGGCGGGATTCGCTGCGCGTCGTATATGATTTTGGCGAACTGGGCTGGTGGGAATTGGTGATCGAACCGGAACGGGTGACGA
>JBFYSM010000446.1:0-3211 GCA_041301605.1 Chloroflexota bacterium
GCTCCAGATCGGCCCGGCGCTGCTCCAGGCGGGCATTCAACTCATCGAGCCAATCCTCTTTGATCTTGAGTCGTCCTTCGAGCCCGGCCTCATCTGATCCACTACGGCGTTGTTCATCCAGCGCAGCATACTGAACCTGGGCGCGGTCGATCAGGGCATTCAGGCTGATCTCCATGTGGCGGGAGATCACTTCGATCTGCTGGCGGCGTTCGTCAGCGATATCTGCCAGGAACGATTGCAATGCCGAAGACACCAGAGCACTCTCCACCTCCCCGGTCGGGGGCAGACCGGGAGCCTGCCGCGCCAGTTCCTCGGGGAGGCTCGTACCTGCCGGGGCTGGCTGGAGGTCCAGGAAGATCGCCGGCTGGCGCAGGCTGAGGGAGCCATCGAGCGCCGTCTCCATCACAAACAACCGCTTATGGAGCAGGCTGCCGCGTCCATCCCGCACCGACGCAGAAAAGACATCCAGCCGGGCCGGCTCGTCCCGGTTCAGATCGAAGAAGATTGCCCCGCGCTGCAAATCGTCCTGGGCGTGCTCCAGGATGTCACTGCGGACGGCCTCGAAGAGCGGGTGGCCGGGCGTGACCCACTCCAGCGTGGCGTCGGCCTCCAATGCCCCTTTGTCGAAAGTGATCGTCTTGTATTCATGGCCCAGCCGGCCAAAGCGCGGCTCCAGAAGTTCTCCCACCGGCCAAAGGTTACGCGGCACCTTCCCCACCCGGTAGGTGTGCGCCCCACTCTCCCTTTGGGAGAGGGCCGGGGTGAGGGGGTGGGTGAGGCCCTTCGGATAAATCCCGCTGTGTGGCGCAGCCTGGATGAAGAAATCCTCCACCACCTCGGGCACCAGCCGCCGTTCTTTGGCTTCGGCGGATTTCCCGACAATGGCCGAAAGGTTCAACTCGCGCTTGGCCAGCCCTTCCAACGCCGAATGGGTGATGCGCCGGAAACGCTCCACATCCACCTGCTCGACGATGCGGTCCTTGATGGCATCTTCGGTCTGGCTGCGGGCGTACATTTCACGCAGGAGTTTCTCCAACTGGTTGGCCGGGAATACATCACCCAATACATTGAAGACCTTGCCGGTGCGCTTGGGGTCGAGATCATCCTCGATGGATTTCAACCGTTCGAACAGTTTACTGAGCACCCGCCCTTCGCGCGTGCTGATCGAAACGAAGTTGATGATAAGGCAATCCTTTTCCTGCCCGTAGCGGTGGATGCGGCCCATGCGTTGTTCCAACCGCACCGGGTTCCAGGGGATATCGTAGTTGATCATGAACCAGCAGAATTGCAGGTTGATGCCTTCCCCGGCTGCCTCAGTGGCTACCATCACCTGGCAATCTTCCTTAAACTCACGTTCAGCGCACAGGCGTGTGCCCGACTCATCCCGGCCGCCGATCTTCATCCCGCCATGAATCTGCGTGACCGAGAGTCCCCACTCGCACAGTTTACCCACCAGGTAATCGAGCGTGTCCTTATGCTCGGTGAAGATCAGTAGTTTCATGCGTGGATCTTGGAATATGCCACGCTCGGTCAGCACATCTTTGAGCTTGCGTAGCTTCGACTCCACTTCTCGCTGTTCCAGGCTAATGGCCTGGTTGATGAGGCGGGTCAACTGGGCTATCTCCAGGCGCAAGTCGGCGGGTTCCACAGAGGCTACTACCGACTCCAACTGGTCAAGGATGGCTTCCTGTTCTTCTTCGGTCAGTTCATCGAAATCATCCGGCAGGTGGCGCTCGATCTGTTCGCGGCGGTAGCCTTCCGGGTCATCCAGGATCTTCTGCCGGCGGTCACGCATCCGTTCCAGGCTGCGGCGCACGGCATACATGCTGGAGGCAAAGCGGCGCTGGAGCATGGCCATGGTGAATCCCAGTGCCCGCCCGCGCGGCGAGTTGTCCGCGGCGGCCTTGATGGATTGGTCTTCGACATACCTGCTTAGAGCGTCGTAGAAATCGAACTCTTCGGCGTCGATCTCGAAGGGCACCGTCTGGACATTGCGCTTGGTGAACAACAACTTGGCTTTCCCTGTTTCCGGATCGGGGAATGACACCATGGCTTCCTTGACGCGCCGCAGGTAGAACGGCGCTTCGTTGCGGCGCATGGCTTCTTCCAGGCTGGCAATATCGCCGTACACATCTTCATCGAGCAGTTCCAGGAACAGGCGGAAATTCTGCGGGTCACCCTTGTGCGGTGTGGCGGTCATCAGTAAATAATGGTCGGTCATCTCCGAAAGTGACTCGCCCAGCTGATAGGCAAGCGTTTTGCGGTCGGTACTGTAGGCGCTCATCTTATGGCTTCATCCACGATGATCAAATCCCAGTGGCTTCGCAGCAGGCTCTCACGGGCATCTTCGATCCTCGAAACCCAAGAAACGGATGTGATGGCCTGGTCGCGTTCCTGCCAGGGGTTCACGCCGTAGGTGGTGCGCAGCACATCCCCGCGGATGATATCAAACTGCTCGCGGAACTTGTCCTTCAACTCACGCTGCCATTGGAAGGTCAGGTTTGCAGGAGTAACGATCAGGATGCGCTTGATCAACCCGCGGATTTTCATCTCCTTGATGAGCAGGCCGGCCATGATGGTTTTACCTGCACCCGGGTCATCCGCCAGCAGGAAGCGAATGCGCGGCAGTTTCAGGAAATAATCATAGACCGCTTCCAACTGGTGTGGCAGGGGGTCAATGCGGGCGATGGAGAGCGAAAAATATGGGTCATACTCATAGGCCAGTCCCAAACGCATGGCCTCGATGCCCAATCGGAATTTGGGCGCGTCCCCATCGAAGGGTTGTTCGGCCGGGCTGATATCGAGTATATGGAGTTGTTCAGATGAAAGGATTGATTCGTAGATTTGGCCGGTACGCAATCCCTTGCCAATGATCTTGAATGCATCTCCCATTGGAGTCGCAACCAACACCTGAACGGGTTCTGGGTAGAGCGGGCCACGAACGATAGTATTCGGCCGGAGCGAGTCGGAGCGAGCAGTTTCGGACAAGTGTCAAATCCCTCACAAGAACAGATAGGTTAGCCTGTGAACAGTGTATAACAAATCGGATGGTTCGTCAATTTAATCGAGTCTCAGGTTTTGGATATTTTTTAAAGTGATCATCGCTTTACTAAAAAAAAACGGTCACTTTCAATTTCACCTGTCTGCTTGTCACCTCAACTTGGTTGGCAATCGCGATCACAAGCTGGAAACATTGGGGCGGCACAACCAT
>JBFYSM010000448.1:0-4616 GCA_041301605.1 Chloroflexota bacterium
CCGCCACGCCGCGCCCGACCAACCAGATCTACATCAACTCTGGCACCTGGCACACCTATTACGACCTGGCGGTCTACAAGCCCGAAGAGCAGAAGTTCATCCCCTACCAGGTGCTGACCTACCTGGCATTCTACAAGGATGATGAGCGCAACGGTCAGAGCTTCGAAACCTGGTCGGGGGCGTTCTCGGAATGAGCATGCCTGAATATATCTACCTCATCCACCCCTTCCGGGATGGACTTTTCGAACAGCCAACCCCCGAAGAAACTGCTGCGATGGAAGCCCATTTTCAATATCTCAAGAAAGCCCGCGATGAAGGGATTTTAGTTCTGGCCGGCCCCTGCCTGGACGGTACTTTCGGCCTGGTGATTTTCCTTGCCGAGAACGAGGAGGCTGCTGGAGCTTTCATGTTCAATGACCCATCGGTCAAAGCCAATGTGATGATGGCGGAGCTGCACCCCTTCCGTGCATCCCTGGTTGGGAAACCGATCACTGCTGCCTGAGCACTGATAACTGATGACTGTTTATCCGAACTCCGTTCTCCGCACCCTTGCGCTCCGCGCCCAGGCCTTGCATTCCCCCAATGGATCCGAATCCAAACCGGATCGCGATGCTATCTTCCGGGTCGCAGACCAGCTTGGCTGCGTACAGATCGATACGCTGCAGGTCGCGGCCCGAGCCCACTACCTGACCATCTGGAGCCGCCTGGGAACCTTCGACCCCGCTGATTTCGATGCCCTGGCTTTCGATCCTGCCGATCGGCGTCTCTTCGAAGGCTGGCAGCATGCCGCCTCCTACATCCCCACCCATGAATACCGCTACCAGATGCCGCACCAGCGCAGCCTGCGCGAGAACCCCAATGACTGGTACACCCGCTGGCTGGCCCAAACCGGCCACCCGGAGACGATCGAATTCGTGCGCCAGCGCGTCCAAAAAGAAGGCGCCCAGAAAGTGAGCGACTTCGAACGCGGCGACCATCCCCGTGGTTCGTGGTGGAACTGGCGCCCGGCCAAGGTAGCGCTGGAATACCTGTATGCCTTCGGTGATTTCATGATCGCCGGCCGCGAGACATTCCAGCGCGTCTACAACCTGGCCGAACGGGTGCTCCCGGACTGGGTCGAACGCCGCGAGCCAACCGTCGAGGAGCGCGACCGCCACTGGATCGAGCGCGGGGTCAAAGCCCTGGGCGTCTGCACCCCCCAGCAGGCCGGGAACTACACTTGGATGAAAGTCACCCGCTCCAGGCCGATCGTACAGGAATTGATCAAGGAAAGGAAAGTTCTTCCCATATCCGCCGAACGGTTCGATGGAATCGAGGGGGAATATCTCATCCATCGCGAGAACCTGCCTCTGTTGGAGCAGGCGGCAGATGGAGCCATCCAGGCCGAACGGACGACTTTCCTGAATCCGTTCGACAATCTCTTCTGGGCACGCAAACGCGACCAGGAGCTGTGGGGCTTCGAGAAATCTTTCGAGGCCTACGTGCCGGCGGCCAAACGCAAGTACGGGTATTTCTCCATGAACATCCTGAACAAGGACCGGCTGGTGGGGCGCTTCGATCCCAAAGTGGACCGCAAAACGAAAACCCTGTGCCTGAAAGCGCTGTACCTGGAACCGAATGTCAAACCGGAGCGTCAACTGGTGACCGATGTGGCTCTTGCGTTGCGTGATTTTATGAAATTCCACCTTGCCACCGACCTGGTGATCGAGCACAGCCAGCCGGAGCCATTCGGCCATGAGCTTCTATCAGCCTTATAAGCGCAACAGCCAAGCCTTGTGATCTAATTTTTGGGAAAAATTTAGATGGCCAGGATGAACGCATATTCTGCAAGGTATAATACCCCTCAGGAGGTGCGCATGAAACGTTATTGGATAATCTTATGTTGCATGCTGGTGATCCTGACCCTATCGGCATGTGGTTCGTCAGGGGATGCAACACCTACGGATACACCTGTTGTTGAACCAGATGTTGAGGAGGCTGCACCGACCGTTCAGCAACCCACGCCGGCATCCTCCCCAACCGAGGAGATTTCCATGGAAAACCCAGCGCGCTTCGACCTGGTCAGTGACGCCTTCCTGGAAGGTTCCCCCATCCCTGCCGATTACACCTGCACCGGGCGCGACAACTCCCCGCCCCTGACCTGGGATGCGCCTCCCACCGGCACCCTCTCCCTGGTGCTCATCATGGATGATCCCGATGCCCCCGGCGGCACCTGGACCCACTGGGTGCTCTACAACATCCCGGCCGGCCAATACCAGCTCCCGGAGGATGTTCTGCCGAGTAAACAACTCGATGACGGCAGCCTGCATGGGAAAAATAGCTGGGATGATATTGGCTATCGCGGACCCTGCCCGCCATCCGGCACGCACCGTTATTTCTTCAAGTTGTATGCCCTGGATATCAAACTCGATCTGCCCCACAGCGCCAGGCGGAGCGAAGTCGAGGCGGCCATGGCCGGACACATCATCGGTTATGCCGAACTGATGGGAACATTCCAAAAGTAATCATTGGATCTCACCGTAACGAGAACGAATCCACTAAAATTCACGAAGGATCACGAAGTTGTTTTGGAATTCTCCCCAGGCTGTTCTTTTCGGACTCTTCGTGCAACTTCGTGTGACTTCGTGGAGAGGTTTATCTATCAACTCACGCCAAAGGAGGAGACATGGAAATCCTGGAATCGGGGATCGGGGAGATCATCCAGCCATTCGACCTGGACGAGTTCCGTGAGTGGAACCGCACCAGGAAATCCCGTAAATTAACTGACAAGCTCATGACCGAGCAGGAAGCCATCCGCGAATTCGTGTACGATGGCTGCTACATCGGCACCGAACTGTACGGCACCGTCCGTTGCCCGATGAGCCTGGCGCGCGAGGTGGTGCGCCAGGGTTTCAAGGACCTGCGCGTCTGCGGGCAGGGCGTGCTCGAACTGGACCTGTGGCTGGCGGCCGGCATCGTCAAGAAGCTGGATATCACCTACATTGGCCTGGAAGTGTACGGCATTCCGCCCAGTTTGCGGCGGGCGGTCGAATCCGGCCAGGTGGAGACTTGCGTCGAGTGGTCGAACGCATCCATCTCATGGCGCATGAAGGCGGCTGCCATGGGCGTGCCTTTCCTGCCCACCCGCTCCATGCTGGGAACGGACATGCTCAAGTACAGCGCCGCCAAGGTGGTCGAAGACCCCTTCACCGGCATCAAGGTTGCCCTGCTGCCGGCGCTCATCCTGGATGTGGCCCTCATCCACGTCCACCGGGCGGACAAGCACGGCAACTGCCAGATCGAGGGCATCAGCGGATTCGCGCTGGAGATGGCACGCGCTTGCAAGCGGCTGATCATCAGCGCCGAGGAGATCATCCCGACCGAGGAGATCCGCAAGTACCCGGATCGGACGATGATCCCCTATTACCTGGTGGACGCGGTCGTGCATGCCCCGTATGGTTCGCACCCAGGTGAGATGGCCTACCTCTATGGCCGCGACGAACCCGGTATCAAGGAATGGGTCGAGATGAGCAAGACCGCCGAAGGCGCCCAAGAATATCTCGATAAATATGTATTGGGTCTCAAGGATCATGAAGCCTACCTGCAATTGATCGGCAAGCAGCGCCTGCAAGAATGTGTCGAACTTCGGGAGAAAAGGGAATAGGTTAACCGCAGAGCACGCGGAGAGCGCGGAGAAAAAGAATAAATCTCTGCGATCTTCGCGCTCTCAGCGGTTCCCAAGAGAGGAACCATGAGCGAAGAATATTCCAAAACTGAACTGATGATCTGCGTGGCGGCGCGTCTCTTCGAAGACGGCACCACCTGCTTCATTGGCACCGGCATCCCCATGCTGGCAGCCATGCTGGCCTCCAAGACGACCGCCCCCAACCTCGTCCCGGTCTTCGAATTTGGCGGGACGGGCGCCATCCTGGAGGAACTGCCGCGCGCCGTCGGCGAAGCGCGCACCTTCCACAAGGGCATCTCGGCCCTCGGCATCTGCGACACGATGGAGACCGCCCAGCGCGGCTTCATTGATTACGGCTTCCTGGGCGGGGCGCAGATCGATCCCTATGGCAACCTGAACAGCGTCACGATTGGCGACCACGACCACCCGAAGGCGCGCCTGCCCGGCTCCGGCGGCGGTAACGATGTGGGCAGCCACTGCTGGCAGACGATCGCCATCATGCAGCATGATGCGCGTCGCTTCGTGCCCAGGGTGGACTTCCTGACCACCCCTGGCTTCCTGACCGGTCCCGGCGCGCGGGAAGCCGCCGGCCTGCCGCCCGGCACCGGCCCGATCGCGGTCGTCTCGACCCTGGCGCTGATGGATTACGAACCCGAAACCTGCCGTATGCGGCTCAAATCCCTGCACCCCAGCGTGACGGTGGACGAAGTGAAAGCCAACACCGGCTTCGAGCTGGTCATCCCGGCCCAGGTGGGGAAAAACGAACCGCCCAGCGCCGAGGAACTGCGCCTGCTTCGAGAGGAGATTGACCCAACGAGGTTTTATATTTAGCAAGTTACAACTAATCGGTTTGGTTACCAACCGTATATTACAAAAACGACCGCCCCATTCAAGGTGGTCGTTTTTTGATGGTAACTTGCCTAATAGCTTGCGTTACCGGTATCCGGCCGAC
>JBFYSM010000455.1:0-3574 GCA_041301605.1 Chloroflexota bacterium
CCACCTCGGCCTCATCCTTGGTTTCCATGGCGTACATGAACAGCGACCCATCGCGGGCTTCACCCACCAGTTCGATATCCGGCCTCAGTTTCTGGAAGTGAGTGAGCATGGCAAATGTGGATGAGATATCCGTGTGACCATACAACCCGACCCGCCCGGTGATGGCGTGATCGTTGAAAATGCGCTGGAGGCGCAGGGCGCCCATCAGTGCCGGATCGCCGCCGGCTTCCTTGAGCAGTTCCTGCCAGGGATATTCGCTGTAGGAGCGGGTCTTCAGGCCGGATTTGGCGGCCTCGCCGCGTTCCATATCCTGGTGGAAGAGAACGGCTCCTTCGCCGCGCTTCTTGATCAAGGTTGCCGCGGAGACGTGCCCGCCGCCGGTCAGGTAGTACATGGGTGGGTTGTTCTCGGCATTGCCGAGGACGAGGATGGCATCCAGGTTCTTGGATTGCATGAGGCTGTCGAGGTCGGATTTCATTAGCTTTACTCCTGGGGAGGGATTAACGCGAAAATCGCGAAAGGGGCGAAATCCACGAATATCGTTGGGGATGCAGAATGCTGAGTACGCAGGTTTCGATAGGTTTTACCGATGAGGATGTGAATTAGGTGTCGTGCGTGGATTTCCTTTTTGTTTTTTGAGAACAACACGTTCCACCTGCAACCGGTGGGCGCCGAAGTTGATGATCAGAGCAAGGGGGAGTCCGGTAGCTTTCAGATAGGAGAGAGCCTGTTGCCTATGCACTGGCAGGATTTCTGCAACTGCTTTGAGTTCAAGGATGATTTTTTCGTCAACGATCAGGACAAGAACATGCAAACCAATTTGTTTTTCCTTGAAGAAAACCTTGATTTGTTTTTGACGCTCGATTTTGTGTCCGCGCTGGGGAAGTTCAATCGTCATGGCTTCTTCGTAGAAATTCTCCGGGAAACCTGGCCCCAAGGCATTGAAAACCACATATGCCGCCTGTACGATTTTGTAGGAGAGTTCTTTCTCGATAATCTCCGCGGCCATTTGAAATTTATCCTTTTCGCGTTTTTCGCTTATTTCGCGGCGTTCGCGTTAATCTTTCGCGCCAATGCATTCTCCAATCCAACCAGCAATGCCCCCTCCTGCTCTGGCAGGACGGTTCTTGGATCGAGCAGGATGCGGTCCGCCTCGGTGCGGGCGATGATGGGGGGCTGGCCCTGGCGCAATCTTTCCAGGAATTTATCCGGCTTTTTGACATCCAGCGCCAGAAGGTAGGTTGGCATGTTCTCCCCTGGCAGGCTGCCGCCGCCAACCGTCGATTCCCCGGAGATGACTTCCCCCTGGCCCAGTTCCAGCCTCCAACTCTCGGCGCGCATCTTGACCTGCTGGGATGTAGTGGCCATCATGCGCCAGATGGGGATCTCCTGTTCAGCTTCATCCTTCAGGTAGTGGAGCAGGGTGGCGGTCAGTCCGGCCAGGCGGATCTTGTCAGCCCGGACGGCGCGCGCCAGGGGATGCTTCTTGATCTTTTCAAGCAGGTCGGCTTTGCCGATGATGATCCCAGCCTGGGGACCGCCCAGCAATTTATCGCCGGAGAAGCAAACCACATCCACGCCAGCTGCCAGCGATTCCTGGACGGTGGGTTCGTGTGCCAGATCATATTTCTCGGTTGCCAGGAAGGCCCCCGAACCAAGGTCATGGACAACCGGCACTTGGTGTTTATGGGCCATCTGCACGATTTCGGCCAGTTCCGGTTCCTCGGTGAAGCCGACAATCTTGAAGTTCGAGCGGTGAGCCTGCATAACCAGGGCGACTGGGGACTCATCCAGGGCCGTCTCATAGTCTGCCAGGTGAACTTTGTTGGTTGTCCCCACTTCCAGGAGTTTCGCGCCGGACTGCTTCATCACATCCGGGATGCGGAACCCACCGCCGATCTCCACCAATTGCGAACGTGCCACCACCACCTTCCGGCGGCTTGCCAGGGCGGAGAGCACCAGCAGGACGGCTGCCGCGTTGTTATTGACCACCACAGCCGCCTCCACGCCGGTCAGCCGTTTGAGCACATCCTCGGCGTGGATCAGGCGCGAGCCGCGCTTGCCTGTGTCGAGGTCGAATTCCAGCGTGGAATAGCCGCGTGAGACCATCTCCATCGCCTCGATGGTGTACTGGCTGAGCGGGGAACGTCCCAGGTTGGTGTGAACGATCACACCCGTCGCATTGATGACCGGCAGGAGGGTGGGAGCAAGCCAATCCTCCAGGGTGAGCCGGACGCGTTCGAGGATATCTTCGTATTCAGGGATTGTTGTTTCCTTCCCGGCGGAAATCCCTGCACGGATGTCGTCCAGCACGGACCGGATGGCTTGCAGGGTCAGCGGGCGGCCAAAGTTTGCGATCAATTCAGCAGCCAGGCGCGTTTGCAGGAGTCTCTCGACCGCCGGGATGTTACTCAGGTCAGGGTTCTGTTTGTTACTCATCTTTTACAGGTTGGGAGGGTTCTTCGGCGGGCGGGTACCATTGGCTGCGCTCGCGCAGGCGGATCAGGTATTCCAGCGCGATCAAGCCCAGCGCCAGCCCGGCAACCACCCACGGGGTGGCGGCCCGGCCAAGCTGCAGCCAGGCCAGCGTGGCCCAGTACAGACCGGCCCAGATGGATTGGCGCAGGATGACGTTGGCCCCGGCGGGCGGATCGCTGGGAAAGCGCAGGTTGAAGAAATAGAAGATCGGCATGGCTGCCCCGATCCAGCCCAGGGTCCAGAGCACCAGGAAGCCCCAGCGCGGCCAGACGGTGGGGGGAGTGAAAAACACTAGCAGGGCTGCACCGCCCCAGCCAATGATCAGCAGGGACAGGCCTGAGATGAGGATGGGTTGGGAAGTCTGCCTGGTATTCATGTTTTCGATTATACCGCAGGGGCATCGTGTCGGGCTAAAGCCCTAACTCAATCCATGGAAGCCCCTGCGGGGCTATAAAATTAACCGCATAGCACG
The DNA here is from genome assembly GCA_041301605.1 of Chloroflexota bacterium. Classification (GTDB taxonomy): domain Bacteria; phylum Chloroflexota; class Anaerolineae; order Anaerolineales; family Villigracilaceae; genus VGNO01. The sequence goes on from JBFYSM010000455.1 coordinate 2,951, forward strand.
CAGAGATTTTTCTTGTTCGTAGGAAAACCCCAAACGGCAACGCGAATAGCTCGAATGTTCGAATGGGGCGAATATACCAATTTAAATTCGCGTTATTCGCTTCTTCGCGGCATTCGCGTTTAAAAGGGTAAATCTGTAAAGCTCTGGTAGATGAGAAAACCAAAGATGGATGCCGCTATCCCTGGTTTATAATCAACCCGATGAACCAAATCCCAACTCCCCGGAAACCTCATGACTGATACAACCCTTCGATCCTTCCTCTCCCCGCGCGGCGTGGTGGTGGTTGGTGCATCCACGGCGCCTGAGAAACTGGGCTACGGCGCGGCGCGCAACCTGGTCAACAGCGGATTCGACGGGGCGATCCACTTCGTCAGCACCAAGCCCGGCAACCTGTTCGGCCGACCGGTCTATACCAGCCTGGCGGAAATCCCTGACCCGGTGGACTTGGCAGTATTGATCGTCCCATCACCGGCGGTAGCCCAAGCGTTACGCGATTGCGCGGTGCGCGGCATCCGGGCGGCTATCATCATTTCTTCCGGTTTCCGCGAGGCCGGGCCGGAAGGAGCCAAACTGGAAGAGGAATGCCTGGAAATCGCGCGATCCAATGGCATCCGCATCATTGGC
>JBFYSM010000469.1:0-3380 GCA_041301605.1 Chloroflexota bacterium
TGTTTGTGGAATTTCGCCATCGGACATTTTGTTCCAGGAGTACATTGGTGGTTGAGTAACCGGTGCCTTTCCGGTGTATCGAAACCACGAATGCGCTGTTGTTCTCGATACGGCGGAACAGAAACGCCTATGTTTCGACAAGCTCAAAACATCGATCGACCACCCGTGTGCTTTTGTAGCAACTTGTCTGGTGGCTAATCTCGTTTCGCTCAGTGGATCTCACCCTTGACCTGTCCCTCCACCTTGTCCGCCCAGGGGTAGATCTCCGTTCCCCTGGCGGCTTCGCGGATGGCGGGGTCATCGGAATAGTGGCCGCGTTTGTTGGGTGGGATCAATTCGGCGATCTTGCGCATGATCTCGTGGCCGATCTCTTCGAACTGGGCGCGGCGCTCGCGGCTGTTCCCGCTGGCCTGGAAAGGGCCAAATGGTTTGCCGATGTTGACGGTCACTCGGGCGCGCCGGCCGCGGAACAAGGATGGGAAGACCTCCGTGAAACCATCCAACCCAACCGGCAGGATGGGCGCGCCGCTGCGGGCGGCCAGGAAAGCCGTCCCGGGGCGCGCCGGGCGCAGGATCGTGGCCCAATTTCCCGCTTCCGGGAAGATGCCCAGGATACCGCCGCGGTTCAGGATGGACTCGGCGGCGCGCAGGGCATCCTTGGCGCCTGTGCCGCGGTAGAGTTTATGGTAGCCCCACAGGAAGGGGATGATGCGCGTCCAGAGTGGGGCATGGGGCGTTACTGCCCCGCCCACGAATTCTATCGGCCAGGGCGCCATGCGGACGAATGCAACCGGGTCGATGAAACTGAAGTGGTTGCCCACTACCAGGAGCGGTCCTTTTTCCGGCAGGTTCTCCTCGCCGTGGATCTCTAAACGGGTGAGGAGAGCAAAAGCCGGGATAGAGAGTTGCTTCAGGATGAAGCGGATGGGCCGCCGGCGGAATGCATGGATTTTTTCGGCCATATATCAATCGAAGGTGATCGGATCCTTGGGGGTGACTTTCTTGACCCGCAGGAGGAAGGCCAGGCCAATGACCAGGAAGATCAATACCGTTCCGAGGGCCCAATACATCGCGTTCTGGTCCGCAATCTCTGCCGGGAAGTTGCGTGTTGTGTACCAGTGTACCATCACCGCGAAAGTAGAGCCGAACACCAAGGGCCCAATCGCAGTCGAGGTTCGTCCTGCAACAGACAAGAACCCGTAAAACTCGGTCGTCTTTGTTTGCGGCGATAACTGGCTAACCAAAGTTCGGCTGACCGCCTGTACCCCCGAAAGGGAGAACCCAGCCAGCGCGCCGATGTAGTAGAAGAGCGTCTTGGAATCTGTGAGATAGAGGCTGCCGATCACAACCATCAGCATAATCAGCGCGTACACGATGGACTGCTTGCTGCTGAATTTGGTGGAGATCCAGCCGAAGAGGAACGATCCGGCTGCCCCTGCAACTTGCAGAATGATGATCAGGATGATCAATTCGGATGTCTGGAAACCGAACAGGATGGCCGCTACAAGCGCCGCATTATCCATCAACATCATGATGCCGTCGTTGTAGATCAGGAAGGCAATGGCATACTTGATGAATTCCTTGTAGCGTTTCACATCCCGGAAGGTCTCGCCCAGTTTTTTGAACGCCATGCGGATGGTGGACATGCCTTCGGGCAGGATTTCCGGCTCATTGATCTGCTTAACCCGCAGGAACATCGGGATGGAGGAAACCAGGAAGAACAAGGCAGTGATGAGGAAAGCGAGGCGCACCATCAGTGAGCCGCCAACCACCTGGATCGGGATCAAAACGATGATCAGACAGGCGATCCCGCCGAGCATCCCCATGGCCCAGCCAGTACCGGAGATTTTCCCGATGGTTTCTGGGGTGGATATATCCACCAGGAGCGAGTCGTAGAACACCTGTGAAGCCCGGTAACCAATCTCGGCCAGGATGAAGAACAGCATGGCCAGGAAAATATCCCCTTCCTGGACGAAAAAGAGCAGGCCTGTAGCCACAACAGAAACAACGGTGAAAACGAACAATAGTTTCTTCTTCGCCTTGGAGAAGTCTGCGATCGTACCCAGGATGGGGGAGAGTACCGCCACAGCCACTGCTGCAATCACAACTGCGTAGTTCCACAGCGTGGTGCCGGGGAGCCTTGCATCCTTGGCTACCACCTCCACGAAATACTTGGAAAAAACTGCCAGGAGGATGACAGCCGCGTAAGCGGAGTTGCCAAAGTCATACATGTACCAGGCCCAGCGCTGTTGCTTGCGCTGCTTTTCTACAATATCTGTTGTTGCCATATCAAACCTCGAATGTGGGATTGGAATGTTGCTCACTCTTCTGTGATCAGGATGAGCCAGGATGCACATGTATTAAAACATCCGGCGTTTCGATTCGTTGTGATGGAATCCGGGGGAAATGTCCGGACGGTCAGGCATTATAATCGTAAATCATTCCTCCTATGAACCTCATTTTCCTGCTGATCGAATTCCTGGATGAGCTGGTCTTTGGCGTCACCGATGCGGCCTGGCCGTTCATCCAGAGCGACCTGGGATTGAACTACACCCAGATCGGCATCCTGCTGGCCGTGCCGGGATTGGTTTCCACGGTTGTGGAACCTTTCATTGGGATCCTGGGGGATGTCTGGAAGCGCAGGCTTTTGATCCTGGGCGGCGGGGTCTGCTTCATGCTGGCGCTCCTGCTGACCAGCCTGAGCGCCAGTTTCCTCCTGTTGCTGCTTGCATTTTGCCTCTTCTACCCGGCCTCCGGCGCGTTCGTGTCCCTGTCCCAGGCCTCGCTGATGGACCTGGAGCCAACCCGCCACGACCAGAACATGGCGCGCTGGACTTTTGCCGGATCGCTGGGCGTGGTGATCGGGCCGCCGTTGCTGGTTGGGCTCTCCGCGATTGGGTTTGGCTGGCGGGGAGTCTTCCTGGTCCTGGCTTTCCTGGCGGCGATCATCCTGTTCTTCGCCTGGCGCCGGCTGCCGCCCGACCCGGCCCACCTGGGGCAGAGACCCAACTGGGCGGATATGTTCTCCGGTTTCCGTGGGGCATGGACTGCGCTCAAGCGCCGTGAAGTATTGCGCTGGCTGCTGCTATTGGAGTTCTCCGATCTGATGCTGGATGTGCTGCTGGGCTTCCTGGCGCTGTATTTCCATGATGTGGTCGGCCTGACCGAAACCCAGGCCGCCGGGGCGGTCTTCGTCTGGCTGGTGGTTGGGCTGGCGGGCGACTTCCTGCTCATCCCGCTGCTGGAGAAAGCGGATGGGATCAAATACCTGCGCATCAGCGTAGTGCTGGAACTGCTCCTGTTCCCGGCTTTCCTGCTTGTTCCACAATACTGGTTGAAACTGGCCCTGGTTGGCCTGTTGGGGTTCTTCAACTCCGGCT
>JBFYSM010000063.1:0-3176 GCA_041301605.1 Chloroflexota bacterium
GATGCCAGGGATATTGGTTGCCATGCGCTCGTCGATTTCAATAAAGCCGCGTTCAGTTAGTTTGACTCCCACTTCTTCCAGCCCCAGGCCTTGCGAGTTGGGTTTGAAGCCAATCGCGACGAGTGCCTGTTCGGCTTCCAAAACCTTCGTTTCGCCAGCAGCGGAAACCGTGACCTTCACACCCGCTTCCATCGTGTCGACCGCCTCGACCTTGTGCCCAGTCAGGATCTTGACGCCGCGCTTGGTATAGGCCTTCGCCACTTCCGCCGCGGCTTCATCATCTTCCAGCGGCAGGAGGTGTGGCAGCATCTCAACCACGGTCACATCCACACCGTAGGCATTCCAAACGGTGGCGAACTCCATCCCAATCGCGCCCGCGCCGATGATGATGACCGATTTCGGCAATTTCTCTTGCAGGATGGCTTCCCAATAGGTGATAACCTTCTCGCCATCCACCTTCCATGTCGCCGGAACAGCCGCACTCGCACCCGTAGCAACAATGATGTTCTTTGCATTGAGTTCGGTTGCCTTGCCATCTTTGTCGGTTACCGTTACGGAATCCTTGGCTGTCAACTTTGCCGCGCCCATGTGGACAGCAATCCCGTTCTTCTTCATCAGGAACTCAACGCCTTTGACCAGCCGGTTGGAAACCTGCCGCGAGCGCTTGACCGCCGCCGGGAAATCGAGCGTCAGGTTCTCGAACGTGAATCCGAACTCCTTGCCGCGTTCACGCAGGGTATGGGCGACTTCGGCGTTCTTCAAGAGGGCCTTGGATGGGATGCAGCCCACGTTCAGGCACACACCGCCCAGCCACTGCTTGTCGATGACGGCGGTCTTCTTTCCGAGTTGCGCGGCCCGGATGGCACAAACGTAACCCGCCGGTCCAGCGCCGATCACGAGTACATCATAGGTTTCAGCCATAGGGAAGGTTCTCCTGGGATTTCGAAGTAGGGTGAAGAAATTATACCCTTAACCCTGACGGTGGAAGCTGGGCTGGAGGGAACAACGACGGTTGACAGATGCTCTGCGTGACAAAAAGGTCGCGACCCACAGGACACGTTTTGTCAAGGCTTGGGAAAGTGAAAAATTACTTATTCATGGAACGATTGAGCGGCTGGGTGCTTCCGTAATTTGAATACAGCCAGCAGGCAGGATGCCAACAGGATAACCACACCACTCCAGTAGGGAACATTCATTCCCAAGTCGAACAGCACCCCGGCCCACAGCGCCCCGATAATGCGCCCCAGGCTGACAAAGGAGTTGCTTAATCCGAGGGCAGCTCCCTGCCCAACGGTGGCACGCTGGGAGGTCAGGGAATGTATGGACGGGCGCAGAAAAGTGATGGCAAAGGAAAAGAAACCGGTGGCAAGCAGGACAGCCGGATAGCTGCCAGCCAATAACAAAAAGACAAACCCAACTGCAGTGGCCAGCAGGGAGGCTTTTATGACTGTCTCTTCGCCCCAGCGTTTCGTAAATATCCCTGTCAACAGGCCGCGGCCGACCAGGGCGACCGCACCCACAACCATCAGGATGAGGCCGATACGTTCGGCGGGATAGTTCAATTTTCCAGCCATATACAGGCTGTAGATGGCTTCGAAGTTGCTGCTCCCAAAGGTGGCGAAGAAGGCCAGGAAGAGCAGGAACCCGATAGGGCTTTTGAGCGCGCCCCAAAGGGCTCGAAAGTCGATGAAATTCAGCCTGCTTCCTGCCAGAACACGATGCGGGCGCGGCAGCGATTCGGGCAGCAGGAGGGCGATCAGCACCAGCGAGAAGAGCGACATGCCCGCAGCAATAAAGAAAGGGAGCGAGAGAGAACCTCCTGCCAGAAAACCCCCAATGCCCGGGCCGATGATCGTCCCGGCGCCGGCTGCTGCACCCAGTAATCCCATCCCCCCGCCGCGTTCCCGTTCAGAGGTGCTGTCACCGATGTAGGCCATGGCGGTCGAGAGCGCGGCAGAGGAGAGCACGCCGGAGAGGGCGCGCGAAGCAAACAACATCCACAGTTCGGTCGAGAGGCCGAATAGCAGCATGGACAGGCCATAACCGAACAGGCCGATCATCAGGATCGGCTTGCGGCCGGTGCGATCCGAAATGCCGCCCCAGACAGGCCCAAACAGGAACTCGGTCAGGGCGGCAATGGCGATCAAAAACCCGAACGCGCTCCCGCCAGCATCGAAATACTCAAGGTAGAAAGGCAGGAGGGGAATGACCATCCCGAAGCCGAGCATGACCACCACCAGGCTGAAGGCAAGCAGGAACAGGTTCTTGCGGTTGGTGATCTTTGCAGCCGCTTGCATTTCACCCACCCAGGATCGTGACCGTTCCCGCTCCGCCGTCCACCCGGACCCGGTCACCGGTCTGCAGGCGGGCGGTGGCGTCCCCGCAGCCGACAACGGCAGGGATGCCCAGCTCGCGGGCGACGATTGCAGCATGTGAAAGCGGCGCGCCGACATCGGTAACAACGGCTGCCAGGCGCGGGAAGAGCGGCGTCCAGCCGACGTTGGTGGTAACGGTGACCAGGATCTCACCCGGCTGCAGGCTGATACCATCCTCCACCCTGTCGATCCGGCGGACAATCCCTTCCACACAGCCGGCCGCGCCAGGGAAGCCCTTGATCACCGATGAGACCTTTGGAGCGCCCGCCTGGCGCGCATCGAAATAATCGCTCCGCCGGTTCGGGTCCGCAGCCCAAGCGTATGGATCGAAGCTGCCGATGATCACCGGCGGGTAGGGCGGCAAGGCGCGCTGGCGCTGCCAGGCATCCCGGCGGACGGGGATGAATTCAGCCGCCTGCAGGTCGCCGGACAGTACTGCCTCCATTTCGCCCAGCATCAGGAAGAAAATGCCATCCCCCAGCCCGGTCAGTTCGCCGGCGCGCAGCAAAAAATGGCGCGTCAGTCGTGCCAGGCGGGTGTATTCGGAGCGCATGGCCTCCCGGCCGCGGGCGGCCGCCGCAATGGCTTCCAATTGCCTGCGGAACCGGGGCGCCCGCCCAGGGGCGGCTCGTTCCAGGCGCTGCCAGGCGGCCAGGGATTTCTCGCGCTGGGTGGCCAGCAGCCCTTCGGCATCTGCCGGGGCGCGCAGGAAATCCGCCAGCCGCTCATCCAGCCAGCCGGGTTGCTCCTCGCCCCCCGGTACCGAGAGCTCCAGCTCGTGCGGCCCGCGGTGGCCGTAAC
>JBFYSM010000480.1:0-4533 GCA_041301605.1 Chloroflexota bacterium
TTCATTACCGTGCCGGACCTGCTCGATTCCCTGCGCTTTGCCTATAGTGATCCCGAAACAACCTTCGAGACGCGCTTCGAGGATGTTCGTAATGTCAAGTTCCTGGTGCTGGATGATTTCGGCACCCAGAACGCCACTGCTTGGGCGCAGGAGAAATTGTTCCAGATCATCAATTACCGTTACATCAATAAACTGCCAACCCTGATCACCACCAACCTGATCCTGGATGAGATCGAGAGCCGCATCCGCTCCCGGTTGCAGGATAGCGAGTTCGTCAAGCACATCCGCATGTTTGCTCCCGATTACCGCCGCCCGACCGAGACCAGCAATCCCGGCATCTCCCTGTTATCCAAACCGGATATAAAAGAGATGACATTCTATAATTTCGAAACCAGGGAAGATGAGATCGGGAAAGAGGTGGTCACGACGATCACCATCGAAAAACAGGACAGGTTTGGGAACCCCGTCAAAGCCAAGGAAATCATCCGCGAGAAAGTGACCCAGGAGCACATCAAGAAACTGCGCGCCGCAGTGGCCGCAGCCACGAAATTCGCCGAAGAGCCCAAGGGTTGGTTGATCCTTCTTGGCCAGTCTTACTGTGGAAAGACCCACCTGGCTGCGGCGATCGGGAATATGCGCATTGGGCTAGGGGGGCAGGCAACCCTGGTGGAAGTCGCCGCCCTGCTGGATTACCTCAAAGCCACGTTCCGTCCCAGTTCGGATGTTTCATTCGATCGGCGCTTCTTCGAGATCAGCACCGCCCCATTGCTGATCCTGGACGATCTGAAAGAAAGCGGCATGACTTCCGTCTGGGCGGAGGACAAGCTGTTCCAAATCCTCATCCACCGTTACTACGACCGCCTGCCAACCGTGATCACCTCGACCCTGGATCCGGATAGTTTTGCCAAGAGTTATCCCAATCTATGGAACCGGATCCTCGACGCAACCAAATGTGAAATCCACGTGATTGATATGCCGCCCTTCCGGCGGATGAAGAAAGCGGCTGCGAAGAAGTTGGAAAAGAAATAAGTTGGGGGTTCAAAGCACAAAGGAAAGCCAGTTTTTGGGGTGTTCTTTGTTTCCCGCATCTACCGAGGTTTCTTCTTAGTTACGCCCCCTCATCAGCTTTCCAGCCTAATCCCTTCAAATACCCATCCACCATCCCATCCAACCCAAATGCCTCTTCCGCCCGTTGGCGTGCTCCCTGCCGGTAACGCGGCAGGTTCGCCAACACCTGCACGGCTGCCTCCGCCAGGGCCGGGATATCCGGCGGCTCGATCTTCCATGGGTTGCCGCCATAGGCAACAACCCTGCCGGCCTGTGGCGTGACCAATTCTGCCAGGGAACCGGTATCGAAGGCCACCACCGGAAGCCCGCATGCCAGGGCTTCGATGACCGAGTTCGGGCAGGCCGGATGCAGGTCAGCAGAGAAAAACAGGTGCGCCGAACGGTCCAGTTCGGGGATGCGCTCGCGCGGCACGGTCCCGGCCCAGGTGATGGGAACCTGGCTGCGGGCCTGCCAGGCAGATTGCCGTTCAGGGGAGATGCGCCCGGCCACCACCAGTTCGACCGGCCGGGATTGTTTTTGGGATACAAGTGTCGCAAGTTGCACGGCCCAATCCAGCCCCATTTCGTACCCCCCGCCGATATTCCCTTCCACGACCAGGATGCGGATGTGATCCGCCGGGCGCTGGCCGGGGCCTTCGGGTGTATACGCCTGCAAATCGATGCCGTTGTGGACAACCGTCCACGGCGCGCGGGTTTTGCCATACCAGTTTTCATACCAGCGGCGGGCGAAATCGGATTGATAGATGATGCGGTCCGCCAGCCAGGCCCGGACGGTGCGCAAGAGGAGGTTGCCGTATTCCGCCCGCAGGTAGTGGCGTACACCGGTGCGCACCCGGCGATGAATCCAGTTGATTCCGTCCAGCCGCTGGACGATTCGCACGCCGCGGCGGCGGGCAGCCAGCAAGGCTCCCAGGCGGCGCGTCCCGCCGGTGACCAGGATGGCATCGTAGGGGATATCCAAAGGATCGAAGCAAACCTCGACGCCGCGCTCTTGCAAACCAGCAGACAGTTTAAGCTGGAAGGATTGCACGCCACCCACATTCAGTGCTTTTGGAAAGATGCAAACACGAGACATGGCAGGGATTATACCGTAGGGGATGGAAAGCCTTGCGAAGGTTTGGAACCTTCGCAAGGGTAAGCTGCAGGAGGATGATATAATTTGGACAGGAGTACTCTGATATGTTCAACCACCAAAGCGCCGACCGCCGCAAGATCGAGGAACAATTCCGTAATGAACGCCGCCTGCCGCCCGGACAGGCGCTGACGCTCAAGTTCCCCGTGCTGCACTATGGTTCCATTCCCCCTTTCAACCCGGCCAGCTGGGATTTCCGCATCTGGGGTGAAGTGGAAGAGGAGAAAAGCTGGATGTGGAACGAGTTCAACCAGCTTCCGCGCACGAAAGTTAGCATGGATTTACACTGCGTCACGCGCTGGAGCAAGGCAGATACCACCTGGGAGGGCGTTTCGGTCAAAACGCTGGTCGACTCCGGACTGGTCAGGCCCAGGCCGGAAGCCAGGTTCGTCATGCAGCATGCAGAATACGGCTTCACGGTCAACCTGCCATTGGAAGTAGTTTTACAGGATAACTTCCTCTTGGCCACCCATTTCGATGGCGAGCCCATCACACCTGAACATGGCTACCCTCTGAGGGGCGTGATCGGCGCGATCCCCAGCCGCCCGGACTTGAAAGCGCCCTACCTGTGGAAAGGCGCAAAGTGGCTGCGTGGGCTCGAATTCATGAGCCGCGACCGCCTGGGCTTCTGGGAAAAAGCTGGCTACAGCAACAGCGCTGATATCTGGAAAGAAGAACGGTATGCGTGAATACCCTCACCCCTTTCCCCTCTCCCACTGGGAGAGGGGCGAGGGGTGAGGGCATAGATCAATACCGCAACAACCCCGCCACCCCCACTTTCTCCAAATCTTTGTTATCCCGCACCACATCCACTTCACCACCCGCCTGCATCACCTTGCGGACAGCCATTTCGACCGCATCCTCGATCTTCTCGAAATCCTTGCCACAGAAGGGACAAGTTTCCAGTAATTGGGTGGTCAGGTATCCGCAGCCCAGACAGCGATACCCAGGAGCGCGCAGCCCCTCTTGGATGATCAGGGTTTGCAGCCGGCCTTCATGGATTGCACCCAGCGTGTCATCCAGCCGCACCACCCCATCGGCTCCCTTGGCTGCGGCGGTGATGGCTGTGACAACCAGCCGGTTCTCACGTTGTTTTTCTGCTTCCTGACCAATTTCCATAGCCTTTGCCAGTACATCTACAGAATTGGCAGTCATGCTCATGGCAAAAGAGCCCACTACCAGGCTTTGCCATGCCTTCGGCAAGTATTGGCGGAACTGGGCAATATTCTCATCCGTCCCGCCGATCAACACCCGGCGGACATGGTTTTCTTTGAAGAACTTTACGGCAAAGTCAGCCGCATCCTTGATATTGCGCTCGATCACTTCACTGGAAGCGCGCGTCCGCCCCGATGTCCCGCCACGTCTTCCCGGGAACGATGATGCCCCACCGCGCTTGACATGGCGCACATCCTCGCCTAGTATCCCCTCCTGTTCTCTCAATTCACCTAAATGGAAACCGAACAACCGTGCCCCCTGCTTGTCCACCAGCACCACGCCATACCCGCCGTAAACATCCAGCAGGTCAGCCAGCGGCTTAACATATGGCTGGTTGCCCACCCAGGCCCGGTTCCGCAATGGGACCGCCAACGGGTAGGCTTTGAAAAAATCGTTCCCGGCGCAGGAAAAGATGGCTACACTTCGTCCTGTCCAGTCACGTTCATGCTCGAAGTATTGGATTACAGCGGCCTCGTCTTCCGGCAGGTTAACTCCCTTGAGCAGACTACGCAAGCGTAATTTTTGCGCCTCGGCATTGCCTTCTGCCGCATCGGTGCTGAGGTAAATACTGAGCACCGGGGCTGGGCTGGAATAATCCAGCAAAGCATGCAAGTCACGGTCAGTTAACATGTTTAACCTCCTTTAGATGTTTTCGACTGTCATTGGGACAGCCGTCGGGCCAGCACAACGGATATATACCCAATTCCTCCTTTCTTTTGCTATCGATTCTTCGCAAACCTATGGCCGGGCGCCTAAAATGATCGTGAAGTCCAGCCGTTCAGTGCCACGCAGGACGGTTAGCAGGACCGAATCGCCCGGTGATTTATTGGTGTAGAGATAACTGATCATATCATCAAAGCGCATAACCTGGCGGCTATCAATGGCCACGATCAGGTCGCCGCCCGCGTTCAAGCCTTCGATGCTGGTGGGAGCAGTACCGGCTAAGATGCCGGCCTTTTCAGCTGGCCCGCCCGCGGTCACACTGGTGACATACGCGCCGGTAAACTGGGCCAGGCCCAGGGCTTCTACTGTCTTTAACGAGAAATCATCGATGGATGTGATGCCAATGTAAGGGTATTCATACTTGCCATCCTGGATGATGGCCGGCACCACCCGCT
>JBFYSM010000514.1:0-2849 GCA_041301605.1 Chloroflexota bacterium
CCGGCGCAGGACGCCGTTCTCGCGGTAGGCGGACATGGTGATGGTGAGTCCCATCAACCCGGTGGTGGCGACGATCATGGCGGTATAGGCCGGCACGGAAATATCGACCGTTCCTCGTCCACCGAACATCTGCTGGGGTTCATTGCCGTAGATGCTGCCAAAAAGGAACAGCATCATCAGCGGGAAGGCCAGCGTGAAGAAGGCCCCCACCGGCTCGCGCAGGAACAGCTTGGCTTCCATCCAGGTCATTTTCAACAGGCTTTTCATCTTGCACCTCACTCTCGCATCTCCCGGCCGGTCAGGCTCAGGAAGACATCCTCCAGGCTCGGTTGCTCGGTACGCAGGTCGCGGAACTGGATGCCCTGCCCGCCCAGCAGGCTGACCACTTCACTCACCAGCGGAACCTTGCGGCCGTTCTTGCCATGCACGGTTACTTGCCCGCCGCGGATCTCGACCCGGCTCTCGCCTGAGAGGGCTTTTTCGAATCCCGCCGGCAGGACCCCCTCCACGCTGAAAACGACGCGTTCCTCTGCACCCAGGCCGCGGATCAGGGCTGCAGGGGTATCCAGCGCCACGATCTTGCCATGGTCGAGGATGGCAACCCGGTCGCACAACTTCTCGGCCTCTTCCATGAAATGGGTGGTCAGAACGACCGTCTTGCCTTTCAAGCGCACCTCGCGCACCAGATCCCAGATGGCGTGACGGGCTTGCGGATCCAGGCCGGTGGTCAGTTCATCGAGGAAGACCAGCGTCGGGTCGGGCAGGAGGGCGAGGGCGATGAACAGGCGCTGCTTCTGCCCACCGGAGAGCTTCGAGAAGGGGGCGTTGCGTTTCTCCTCCAACCCCAATTGCGCCAGCAACTCATTCCAGTTAGCCGCCTTGGGGTAGAACGAGGCATACAGGTCGAGCGCCTCCCAGACCTTCATGCGGTCTGGCAGGTTGGAGGATTGTAATTGCATCCCGGTGCGTTCCCGCAAGGATTTCCCCTCGCGTTGCGGGTCGATGCCGAGGACGCGCACCGTCCCGGCGTCCGGTTTGCGCAGGCCTTCCAGGCATTCGATGGTGGTGGTTTTGCCAGCCCCGTTCGGGCCGACCATCCCGAAGATCTCGCCTTCCTTTACTTCGAACGAGACATCCTCCACGGCGACGGTCGCGCCGTAGGTTTTCCGTAATCCTTCTACTTTGACAATGGTGTCCATTTTTCCTCACTTCCTTTTCAAGATCGATTCAAGCGCCGCCACGTGTTCCTGGAACACCTTGCGTCCCTCGGCGGTGGTGGAGATATAGGTGTGCGGGTTGCGCTCCACAAAAACCTTGTTGACCGAAATGTAACCAGCCTCTTCCAGTTTACGCAGATGGGCGCCCAGGTTTCCGTCAGTGACCTCCAGCAGGTCCCTCAGATATGTGAAGTCCACCTCGTTGGCCGCATCCAGGGTCACCAGGGCGGCCATGATCCGCAGGCGCACCGGCTGGTGGATGGTTTCATTCAGCTCGGCCATGGTCTACCACCTCGAGCGGATGTACAGGCCTAGAGCGATCATCCCGCCGCCGCCCAGGATCGCCATCCAGAGATAGAAGATATCGGACAGCAGGTAGTAACCGACCAGCGCCAGGGCCGTGACCGGCAGCGCCCACCAGACGGAGGAGAAAGAGATCAGCAGGCCCATGGACAACTGGCCGATCATGATGAACAGGATGATGAACAGGGTTGCCTGCTTCCCGTCCGTGGGGCGGGCGAGGAGGATGATGGTGATGCCGTAGAGGATTAGCAGCGACCAGAAGGTGATCGCTCGCCTTGCCGTGATGTTGAACGATGTGCTGCGGAGGCGCTTGCCAAGCCGGGAGCCAAGCAAGACGCCCACGAGGCTGCCAATGATGCTCATCCCGACCCAGATGTAGGCGACGATGGCGCCGCTCAGGAATTGGGTGGCCAGGAATCCGACCAGCCAGACGATGCCGGTGACGATTAGGGTGATGGATGTGCCGCCGCTGGCGATCGACCGGCGGGTTTTCTGCGCCATGAGCTGGATCGCTGCCAGGGTTTCTTCGGCTTCGGGTGCAGATACGTTCATGGGATCAATCTTCTCGGTCATGGTTCACCACCTGGAACGAATGTATAAACCCAGGGCGATCATCCCCCCGCCGCCCAGGATGGCCATCCATAAATGGAAGATCCCGGGCAGCAGGAAGTAGCCGATCAGCGCCAGGGCGGTGATAGCCAGTCCCCACCAAATGGAGGCGAAGGACAGCAGCAGGCCCATGGCCATCCAGCCAACCCCCACAAAGAGGATGATGAACATCGCAAACTGCTTGCCTTCCACCGGCCAAGCGACGCCGATGGCGGCCACGCAGTAGAAGAACAGAAGCAGCCAGAAAAAAGCGATCCGTTTTCCACTGGTGATGGGAGCGGCGCTGCGCACACCCCGGTTCATGCGGATGCCGATCACGGCTGAGATGATTCCCCCCAGGATATCCAAAACCATCCAGGTATAGCTGGCTGTTTTCACAGGCAGGAATTGTGAGCCCATGAACCCCAGCAACCAGATGACGCCCCAGACAATCAGGAAGATGTAGCCGCCGCTGGCGGATATCGCCCGGCGGGTTTTTTGTACCATATTCTGGATGGCGGCCAGGGCTTCTTCGGCTTCAGTAGGGGAGATGTTCATAGCTGTTCCTTTAGAGTGGTATTTATTGTAGAGAACTCTACAACACAGAGTATTCTACAACAATTAAAGCGAGAAGTCAACCCCTCTGGAGAATGGATCTATCTCTATTAAAACCAGAGCTCTGACTTGTGGCTCCCATTGCAGATGATTCTTCCTAATTCGTGCTAGAATCACCCCATGGAA
>JBFYSM010000524.1:0-2598 GCA_041301605.1 Chloroflexota bacterium
TCCTTCGATTCCGGCTCGTTCCAGCACCTCTTTCGAGAAAGGATCGCCTTCCACGGTCCGGCCGCGGAATTGCGGATCCAGGCTTTCGAATGATCCGGGGTTATCATCCACAACGGTTACCTGGTGACCCTGCTGGGAAAGCCGCAAGGATAGGTCGGATCCCAGGCGGCCACAGCCGATCACGATAATATTCATCGCATGTTCTCCTCGGTTGATGCCAACCTTCATGATACCTGGTAGGGAACATCCGTAATGATGATTCCCTGTTTGGAAAGCAGTTCGCTGCGCAGCGTATTGGCTGTATTGGTATGCAATACATTTTGCCAGGCCTTGGCTGGGACGAACTGGGGCACAACGATGGTGATGGTTTCATCAGGCTGGCGCGTGGCTGCAAGTTCCTCGATGTATTTGATCAAGGGTTCGAACAATAAACGGTAAGGGGAATCCAAGATCACCAACCGGATGCCCTCCCCCCAAACCTTCCAACGTTGGCGGAGTTTCTCTGTTTCATCGGGGTCGATCGAAACATGGACAGCCGTAATATCGTTGGAAAGTCGTTGCGCATAGCGCATGGCTTCCAGGGTTCCCTGGTGTACGCCGCTGATCGGCAGGATGACCCGATGACGGGCGGAGCGGGGTGGCGCGCCAACGAATTTTTCCAGCGAGAGATTCTTTGCCAGTCTCCGGTAATGGTGGTTGATCATGGAGAATAGCACCACCAGGCTTGGGATCAGGATCAAAACCACCCAGGCTCCATCCCGGAATTTTGTCACTGCGAACACGATCATCACGATGGCAGTACACACAGCGCCGAAGCCATTGATGAGCATCTTGACCTGCCAGTTTTTCTCCCTTTTCAGCATGGAGCCGCGCTCGTGGATTTGCTGACCGGCTTTCAAGTGGCCGATCTTCCACCAGCGGTGCGACATGCCGGCTTGCGAGAGCGTGAAGGACAGGAATACACCAATGGCGTATAGGGGAATCAGCCTGTTCACGCTGGCTTGGAAGATGAAAATCAACAGGCATGCAACCAAGGCCAATGTAACGATGCCATAGGAAAAAACCAGGCGGCTGCCTCGAAATGACATCTGCCTGGGCAGGAAGCCATCCTTGGCCGCAATGGCGCTCAGGCGGGGAAAATCTGCAAAGGCTGTATTGGCAGCCATGATGAGAATGACGGTTGTTGCTGTGATCCCCATCAAGTAAAATGGCGTGCCTCTCCCAAAAATTGTGCGGGTCAGTTGCGATATTACTGTTTCTGTTTCTGATGGGACTGCCCCAATCTGGCCAATCAGGAAAGAGATACCCAGGAATAATGAACTAAGGATGAGCGCCATCCAGATCAGGGTGATACCCGCATTGCGGCTGCGCGGCTCTTTAAACGCAGTGATGCCATTCGATATGGCTTCGATGCCTGTCAGAGCAGCGGTGCCGCTGGAAAATGCGTGCAGGACCAGGAAGGGTGTTATCGCTGTGATGGTATGACTGATATCCATTTCAGGCGGATCGGCCACAATCCCTAATGATCCTGCAAAGTGGCGGAAGAGGCCAATGCCTACGGTCAGGTACATCATCACAATAAAGAAATAGGTTGGTAGCGCAAAAGCCGCTCCGGATTCTTTAACCCCGCGCAGGTTGATCAGCATAATGAATAGAACACAGCCAATCGAAATGAGCACTCGAAAATCAAATAACTGTGGGAAGGCTGAAACGAGCTGGGCTACACCGGATGAAACAGAAACTGCAACGGTGAGTATATAATCGGTCAGCAAAGCTGCTCCGGCGATGAGGGCAGGCAACTCTCCCAAGTTATCGCGTGAGACAATGTATGCCCCACCGCCATCGGGGTATGCGTGGATGGTTTGTTCGTAGGAAATCGCAACAATTGCCAGCAGGATAACGATTGCCATCGAGATGGGAAAAACATAACCAAAAGCGGCTGTGCCAGCTGCGGCCAGGATGAACAGGATTTCCTGGGTTGCGTATGCAGTGGATGAAAGCGCATCGGATGCAAAGACGGCCAGGCCGATCAACTTGCCAATGGTCTGGTGTGGTGCATCGGCAGTGGCCAGCGGGCGGCCGATCAGCCAATGACGCCAGCTGCGAGGGGGGATGTAATCCGTCTCGCGGCGGATGACGGGATTTCCGTTACTTTCTTCGGGTAACATGGTTTCAACTCACAAGAGATATGCCCTCGCCGGGCGAGGGCAAGGGCTGATTATATACCAGATTCGGCTTTCTATTGGGCGAACGTGTCGATCAACAGCCGAACATCCCCGCCAACCGGGTACAGGATCGGGCAGGTGCAACCCCGCTTCTTGTATTCTTCCACCTTTGCCCTGGCTTCGTCGGGCGTACCGGAGGCGGTGATATGCAATACCAATTCGTCGGGTACCAGGTGCTTGGCCTGGTTGATCTGTTCCTTGGTGGCAGGCCAGCCAAGGATGGATTGGATCTCATGCACGACATCATCGGACACACCAGACGCCTTGGCAATGTGCGGCTGCTGGGCCAGGTACTGGCAGAGCAGCATCTTGGTGGTTTCGATGGCTTTGTCGTGTTCGTGGTCCACAGAGCAAACCACCAGTTGCGGACGGT
>JBFYSM010000539.1:0-4543 GCA_041301605.1 Chloroflexota bacterium
AGGTGTGGAAGGAAAGCATGGCGATGTTCAGCATCAGGTTAGTATATCAAAAGAAATTGTCATGTCACCCCTCTATCGAACCATTTTCTGGAGGATGGCAACCGTCTCCTGCTTTCCCCCCACCCCATTCTCCCCCGCCGGCCCCACGCAGGATGGACAGCCATCCTCGCAGAGGCAGGCGCGCACCAGTTCCAGCGCCCGCGCCATCAACTCCTCATGGATCTCAAACAACTTCTGGCTGAACCCGATCCCGGCTGGCACCTGGTCATACAGAATAACCGATGGCATCCCATCAGCCGCCGTCCAGGCCGGGTCGCTGAAAGCGCCCAGGTCACCCGGATCGCACATCAGGAAGAGCGGCGCCAGTTGCGAGAGCACATAGCCCAGCCCGGCCAGCCCCGAACGGACGCGCACATTCATCTCGACCTTGCGATGGCATTCCGGGCAGAGTGTGACCAGGTTGTCCAACCGGTTGGCGCGTTCGCGGTCGATCCGGCCGGCATCATCACGGAAGGTACGGAATGGTACGCGGTGATGAACATCATGTTCCCGGCCATTTTCCATCCGCCCACAAACCTGGCAATTGAAACCATCGCGCTCGCGGACTCTCTCCCGGATGCGGTTCCATCCAGGCCCGTAATCGTTCGGCGCATTGCTCCACAACCCTTCCTGGCTCAGGATCTTCACCGTTTCATCCGAAATGTTGACCCAGTACCCGGTTGTCTGGAGGGCTGAAGATGGCATTTCGAGCGGTTCTTCACCAAGGCGTTCGTTGGTGAACCAACGCAGCTTCCGGAAACCCACCACCTGGGTGATAACTTCCAATTCTCCCCAGGATTTCGAACCTCCCGGGATACGAGCTTGTTCATTAAGCGACACAATTTCGACGCTGGTGCGCCGCAAGGGGGAAGTATAGTAATCCACATTGGCCTCGACCAGGTGCGCCCGGTTCTGGCTGAGATCCAAATCCTGCACATAGTAGGTTTGTCCGTGGTGAAGGTAGACCGCCCGCGGGTGCACCATCCAGTATGCCGAGGCCAGGTCCACTTCGCCGATGGTCTGCGGCTGGCCATCCTGTTCCGATTGAAGGATCACATTTTCCGGGGAAGCAGAACGCAGCGAAACCCCCGCGGCGGGATACGCATCCGCCATCCAGAAGTATTTTTCGCTGGAATGGTGCAAGTCTCCGGCCTGTGCCAGGAAATCCAGGAATTCTGCTGTTTGACCAGATGGCAAATTCCCAAAACCTTCATCCTTGTCGAAAGGCAATTCGAATGTTGCACAGCGCAAATGGTTGAGCAATATCAACAGGTGATCGGGATCGATCAATCCCTGCTCGGGGGAACGGCCAAAGAAATAATCCGGATGACGGGCCAGGAACTGGTCGAGCGGGTCCGGCGAGGCCATCAGGATGGCCAGGGCAGGCGCGTCCCCCCGCCCGGCGCGCCCGGCCTGCTGCCAGGTGCTGGCGATCGTGCCCGGGTAACCGACCAGGATGGCTGCCTCCAGGCCGCCGATATCGATACCCAGTTCGAGGGCATTGGTGGCTACCACCATCCTGGCCGAGCCATCCCTCAGGCCCTTTTCGATCTCGCGCCGCAGGGAGGGCAGGTAACCGGAACGGTAGCCGCGGATGCCATCACCCCCACCCCCTCTCCCGAAATCGGGAGAGGGGTGCAGGGGTGAGGGCTGCAACATGGTCAAAATCATCTCCACACTGCGCCGCGAACGGGCAAAGATCACGCTCTGCAATCCTTGGGCAAGCAGATCCTGCCCCAGGCGCAGGCTCTCCTGGAAAATGCTCTTCCGCAGGCCCAATCCCGGCTCGACCACAGGTGGGTTGTAGATCAGGAAAGTCCGCTCACCGCGCGACGAACCATCCCGGTCGATCAACGTGACCGGCTCTTCGATGAGTTTTTCCGCAAGTTCGCGGGGATTGCCGATCGTCGCAGAGGTCAGGATGAATTGCGGCTTCGCCCCATAGTGATCCGCCACCCGTTTCAAGCGCCGGATGACATTGGCCACATGCGAACCAAACACGCCCCGATATGTGTGCAGTTCATCGATCACTACAAAACGCAGGTTCTGGAAGAAAACCATCCAGTTGGTATGGTGCGGGAGGATGCCGGTGTGGAGCATATCAGGATTCGTCAGAATAATCCTTGCCTTTGCCCGGATGGATTGCCTGTGCGATTGAGGCGTATCCCCATCATAGATCGCCGTTGGAATGTTGGCAGGTTGGAACGTTTCCAGATGGGAACTTTCCAACGTGTTGAGCTGGTCCTGCGCCAGTGCCTTGGTTGGGAAGAGATATAGCGCCCTTGCCTGGCTATTTTCCAATAATGCTGATAGGACAGGCAGGTTGTAGGCCAGCGTTTTGCCGGAGGCGGTGCCAGTGGCAACAGCCACGTTTTCCCCGGCGCGGGCTGCTTCCCAAGCCTCGGCCTGGTGGCTGTACAATGCCTCGATGCCCCGGGATGTGAGCATCTCCCGCAGTGGGTCCGGCATATTGGAAGGGATGGCTTGCAGGTCCGCGGGACGCGGCGGGATGGTCTTCCACACTCCAAAATTGGGGCCTGTTTGTGGATCGGAGCGCCAGTGGGCAAGAAGGGATTTGATCGACATCGAGACTATTATACCCATCAGGAAAGCAATGCCACGCTTTTCTTAAAATCGCGAAAGGGTTGAAGAAAAGGGCCAAGAAGCCAATCCCGAACGTTTCCTGGCTATTGTGCACAGCGAATGGGGCATCGAAAGCGGTCTACACTACCAGGGCTTTGATAACCACGCCCATGCCCGCAGAGTCTTTGATCCTTCGCCCGCCATGGTTTTGGCTATCATTTCCAGACTTTAAGAAAGGCGTGTGCAGCGGTCGAGAGTATTCCCCTTCCCAAATCCATCACAATCTGATAATATCCTATTTGTATACTTCGATACACTTGTTGAAAGCGCTGGAACGACCCGCTGCCCCGGTCTCTACGCCGGGGTTTTCGTATCCTTGTCCGACCACCGACAGCGGATGATGAACCACGGTTTGTGGTTGATTGTCAGTCGTCTGAACTCGAAAATATATAACGCAACACGAGTACTTATGCTTATCGAACGAACCGATCTCCGAAATATCGCCATTATCGCCCACGTGGATCACGGCAAGACCACCCTGGTGGATGGACTGCTGCGCCAGGCGCGCGTCTTCCGGGAGAACCAGCTGGTGGCCGAGCGGGTGATGGATTCCAACGATCTCGAACGCGAGCGCGGCATCACCATCCTGGCCAAGAACACCGCCATCCTGCTCCCCGATCCGCAGACCGGAGGGGATGTCAAGATCAACATCGTCGATACCCCCGGCCATGCCGATTTCGGCGGCGAAGTCGAACGGGTTATGAACATGGTGGATGGTGTGCTCCTGCTGGTGGATGCAGCCGAAGGCCCGATGCCGCAGACCCGCTTCGTGCTCAAGAAGGCGCTCCAGATGGGGCACAAGGCGATCGTGGTCATCAATAAAGTGGATCGCAAGGATGCCGAACCATCGCGCGTCCTGAACGAGACCTTCGATCTGTTCATTGAACTGGGCGCCAGCGACGAACAGGCGGATTTTCCCATCATCTATGCCAATGCCATCACCCAGCAAGCCGGGCTCACCCCGGTGCTCGGCCCGGACCTCCAGCCGTTGTTCCAGGCCATCCTGCGCCATATCCCCGCCCCGAAAGTCGACCCGGATGCCCCGCTGCAGATCCTGATCACCTCCCTGGGGTATGACGATTACCGCGGCGTGACAGCCGTCGGGCGCATATTCGCTGGGAGGATCAAGGTCGGGCAAGCCCTGGCGCGTCTCACCATCACCGGCGAAACCCTGCCGGAACGGGCGCGCTATCTCTATGTTCACCGCGGGTTGGAGAAGGTGGAAGTCGAAAGCGCCGAAGCCGGGGAGATCGTTGCCCTGGCCGGGCTGGAGGGCATCGCCATAGGGGAAACACTGGCCGACCCCGAAAACCCGGTTGCCCTGCCGACCATCCGGGTCGAGGAGCCGACCGTCCGCATGACGTTCGGCGTGAACACCTCCCCCTTCTCGGGCCGCGAGGGCAAATGGAGCACATCCCGCAAGCTGCGCGAGCGCCTGTTCGATGAACTCAAAACCAATGTTGCCCTGCGCGTGGAAGAGAACGGCAGTGCTGATTCGTATATTGTTTCCGGGCGCGGCGAATTGCACCTGGCCATCCTGATCGAGACCATGCGGCGTGAAGGCTACGAGTTCCAGGTCTCCCGTCCGGAAGTGATCTTCCACCATACCGAGGATGGAGCCCTGCTGGAACCTTTCGAAGAAGTCCATGTGGATACCAGCGCCAGCACCGTTGGCGTGGTGGTCGAGCTTTTGGGGGCGAGGCGCGGCCAGATGCTGGATATGCAGGAGCAGAGTGACGGCTCGGTGCGGATGGTTTACCGCGTGCCGACCCGCGGCCTGCTCGGTTTCCGCTACCAGTTCCTGACCGCCACGCGCGGCATGGGCGTGATGCACACCATCTTCCACGGATACGATGAAATG
>JBFYSM010000565.1:0-8620 GCA_041301605.1 Chloroflexota bacterium
AAAAGGAGAAATGAAATGCCACTCACAATTGCAGACCTGATGTCCAAGATGCCCGGCGCATTCCTGCCGGAGAAGGCCCCCGGCCTGGATGCCGTGCTCCAGTTCAAGTTCACTGGAGAGGAAGCTGGCGCCTGGTATGCTACGATCAAGGATGGCAAGTGTACAGTTGAAAAAGGTGAGCATGCTTCCCCGAAGATGACCCTTTCGGCTGATTCCAGTGATTACGTCAAAATCTTCACCGGCCAACTGGATGGCATGCAGGCTTTCATGCAGGGCAAGATCAAACTGGCTGGCGACCTGAACCTGGCCATGAAATTAATGACCATGTTCAAGATCCGCTAACCACCCATCGCCTGGGAGGAGTTGTTGCGGCGGTAGGGAAATCCTGCCGCCGCAGCGCGAGTGGAGGTAAGGTGAAAATAGGGGTGCGACAGTTCTTCCGGGTGAGCAGTTTTTATTTGCTCTAGAGATCAAGATCCTTTTTCTTTGATTCTGTACAAGAAATAAAGTACTCTGCTGCAGATGATAATTTAACGCCTTTCAGATAGCACAAACTAATCTGTGTGGAAACAGGCGGAGATATATCCACAATGGCTATATTCGGATTTGAGTCATAAAGCGCTATCCGTTTCATGAGCAGGGCGACACCCATTCCTTTGCCAACCATATCACATAGATCCCCCACACTGTGATCTGTGTATGCGATTTTCGGTTTAAACCCACTTTGTTCACAGGCACTTATGGAAAGCCTGTACAACATCGTCTGTTCTGCTGTCAGTAGAATATCCTCATCCGCCAGCATCCGTAATGGTATCGATTTCTGCCTGGCCAAAGGGTGGCTGGTTGGGAGCACTGCGACCATGGTATCAACGGCATACGGTATTTTGACGAAGTCATCATCCACTTCATCAGCGTAACGAATAAAGGCAAGATCACATTTTTTTTGCCGGAGCATTTCCTTCATTCCTTGAGAACCGCCCTGCACCACATTGATCGTCGATCGGGGACGGCTTTTCTTGAAGTCGGCAAAAATATCGGTGATTTTGTATTGTGCCAAAATATGTATGGAACCCACGGTCAGAATTTCCCGGTCGGTTTCAAGGCTGGTCTGCAAGATGGCGGTGTACTCATCATGAAGTTCAATGATTTGCTTGGCGTAGGGCAGCAATAACTGACCATATTTACTGATACGCACCTTGCGGGTGGTACGGTCAAAAAGAGGAACACCCAATTCCGATTCCATGCTCTTGATATGCTTCGATAGTGTGGATTGCGAGGAATAAAGGGTGTCTGCAGCTTCCAGAAAGTTGCCTGTCTGCGCAAGAACGACAAATTCTTTCAAGTAGTTGATTTCCATAGGTTTCACCTGCCCTATAATTTATTCGGCATTGGAATAAATCATATTTGAAATCGAATTGCATGTCAAGGATTAACAATCTACAATTTAACCATCAACCCATAGTTAACATTTCGCTGTTTTTGAAGGATCCAGCGAAACAAATAATACACCGAAACCGTTCTGAACAAAATCAAAACGAAAAACTTACTGGGTTTCGATTAAGGTAAAAAGGAGGCTCGTGCTATGGCAAAGGTGATTGTAATTGGTGGAGGCAGTGCGGGGATTGCTGCTGCGGTAGGGGCGCGCAAAGCGGGTGCGGAAGTCACTTTGCTGGAACGGCAGGATCAGCTTTTGGGGATCGGCCGCATTGCCGGCAGCATGGATGTGGGCGGTCGGTATCCGTTGCACCTGGAGATATTGGAGATGGGTGCACCGGAAGTCAATGAAGTGCTGGATGAAGTTTCCTTGCCAAATACCGAAAACTATCGCAAATCTCATTATCCCTGGCACAGCTTGCCCGGCTCTGAAGAGATGACCAAGCATTCCTGGGTCTACAACGTGCTGACGGCGGAACCGGCGCTGCGCGGGCTGCTGGACAAGATGGGGGTGGAGATCGTGTGGAGAAGCCGGGTGACGGATATGGACATGGAAGGTGGTCACATCAGCAGGGTGAAGATCCACAAAGGCAAATGGGTGGAAGGGGATGCCTTCATTGATACGACAGGATCGGCGGGTGGGATGAGCTCCTGCGTGAAGAACGTGGGTGGCTGTGTGATGTGCCCGTGGATGCAGTGCCCGACATTCGGGGATCGTGTCAATCTGTCCAAAAAAGTGGGTGCCAAGACCTGGAGCATGCGCCAGAAGAACGGCACTCCAGGGGTGAAGTACAACGGGATCTACTTGTTCAAAGCTTCCCTGTCGAAGGAACTGCAGGATCAACTGGATGCCTGCCACCAGATCTTTGTTCCGTTCCGGGGTGTGATCGATTGGGATTCTGATCCGGAATGGAGCTGGGCAACCCGTGGACAGGATGGAAATGATGGCGAAGGTCATCCTGCCGACGCCGAGACGAGCTGGCGTGTATCGCCGGATACGGGCCGCTTCCGCCTGCTGGACCGCGGTATCTTTGCCGGTGGCGCAGGGCCGAGCCCGATCACGTTAGAAAAACTGCGCGGGATCCCCGGCTTCGAGAATGTGGTGGTGGCGGGACCTGTCGGCGGGCAGAACCTGTGGTCGCTGGGACACGACCTGGTCTTCACGGACAACACGCTGCTCGTGCCACCGACCGACAACCTGTTTGCAGCGGGCAGTAAAGCGAACATGGTCGACATCCAGCCGTGCATCAACTCGGGCATCCTGGCTGGCTTTAATGCGGTGCGGAGTGCGGTTGGCAAGGAACTGATCGAGCTGCCGCGCAGCACGGCCACGGGCGACATCATCGCCTTCTCGCAGGAGTTCCTCAAGAACTCCGATGGCGGTCCGACAACGTTCGTGAGCGCTCATGCGGGACACTACCTGAAGAGGTTGAAGGACCTGGGCATCTTCCCGGACAATGATGAGAAGGCTAAAAAGCGCGTCGCCGATGCCGGTCTGACTAATTTCTTTGCCCAGAGTGTTATTTGAAAAAGATAAAGGCTCTTTCTCCTTTTGGATTTGGGGGGACGTTTGAAGAAACGTCCCCCCGAAAGGTCCCAAAGAAAAGGCCATAAGGAGAAATATGAAAAACGAGAATATCATGAATGAGCAGTATTATCCGATCAAGAGTTCGTATATCATGATTCAAAAGCCGGGCACCTGGCACGGCATCCAAGGTATGCTTTTTGAGCCTGTTGAGCCTGGAGAAAAGAGTCAGATCGCCGTTATCGTCATGCATTCCGACGGTGATCATCTGGCTCCCCCAGCGGCCAGTGAGTTGGCAAAGCGCGGTTATCGCGCTCTGGGTGCCGCTGTCAGCGAGCGCGACAATCCTCTGGATGAGAAGCTGCTGGATGTCAAGGCTGCGAGCGATTATCTGCGGCAAATCCCCGGGGTGCGGAAAGTGATCACGTTGGGCCACAGCGGAGGCGCAACGCTGATGAGCGCTTATCAGAACGCTGCCGAGAATGGGGTGCAGGTGTTCCAGGGGCCGGAGAAGCTCATCAAGTGCTCTGATCTCGGGGAACTTCCCCCGGCCGACGGCGTGATGCTGCTCGATTCAAATTATGGAAACGGCGCAATGACATTGCTCAGCCTGGATCCGGCGGTGACGAGTGAAGACGGTGCAAAAGAACTGGACCTGGAACTGGATTTGTTCGATCCTGCCTACGGGTACGATCCCAAGGGCTCGACCTACAGCGCCGAATTCATCCGCAAATACCAGAAAGCCCAGGGAGCAAGAAACAACCGGTTGATCGACAAGGCACTGGAAAGGCTGCGTGCCATTGAGCTCGGCAAAGGCAAATATGCCGACGATGAGCCGTTCATCGTACCGGGTGCCGCCCAGAATGCTTATAACAACAAACTATTCCCGCAGGATATCCGTCTTCTGTCGCATACGCAAAAAGCCTGGCCGCTGCTGCACTCGGATGGATCCATTACGAATCAGATCATCCCCTGTGTTCGCAGAGCAAAGAATGACAGATCCTATACAGGTTTGTATCGACAAGGGGCGATCAAGTCAACTGTCCGCACCTATCTCAACTCGTCTGCGGTACGGACAACCGCTGATTTCGGCTACAACGAAGATTCAATGTACGGAATCGACTGGTTATCCAGCTACAGCTGCACGCCCGGCAATATGATGGGTGTCTCTGCGCCAACGCTGTTGATGGGTATGACCGGCGGGTATGAATTCCTGGCAACCGAGATCATCCATGAGAATACGCCAAGGATTACAGATAAAACGATCGCCTTCGTGGAAGGCGCCAGTCATGTTTTCTTTCCCGCCCGGGAGTGCGAACAATATCCCGGTCAGTTTGGCGATACGGTAAAGTCGATGTTTGACTATGTGGACAAATGGCTGGGCCAAAAGGGACGTTTCTTAGATTGAACAACCGCTGAAATGTGAACCTCATTGCAAAGATACTCAAAGTCGTTCATGTGGAGGTAGCTTATAAGAAAACTTTCTTTGTTGATCACCATCAAATATCAAGATCCTAGAGAACAAGTAACATAAAAAAGGAGAATGAAGATGAAAACCAAGTTGTCACTCGTGCTGACAGTTCTCGTGATGGCTTCCATGCTGCTGTCCGCCTGCGGCGGGAATGCCACCCCAACCCCGACACAGGCCCCTGCCACTCACATTCTCGAAAACGGCAGGTATGACAAGATCATTGTAGCAGTCAATCTACAGGTGGATAATTTGATGCCCACCAATGGCAACGGCGTACCTATTAACGCATTTTTTTGGAACATCTATGAAACCCTGTTCGACTTTGACGACCAAAACAATTTGATCCCCTCTATTGGTAAATCGATCACGATTGTAGACGACAAGACCTATGATGTAACGATCTATGATGTGGTCACCGATTCCGAGGGGAATTACATCACCGCAAATGACGTCGTATACAGCGTCAACTGGCTGATCGATAGCGGTAATGCTCTAAAATACGATATGTTCGAAAGCATTGAGGCTGTGGACGAGTATACGGTGCGTTGGCATTGGAATGAAGCTCCCTCTTCCTGGACCGAATTGGAGTTTCCGCTGGTACGCACCTATATCTTTTCCCAGGCTGCATTTGAGAGCCACAATTTCTCAACAGAGCCCGTTGGCACAGGAAGCTATGTGGTCAAGGAATTCACTGTCGGATCCAGTCTTCTCCTCGAAGCCAACGACGACTACTGGCTGCTGAAAAACCCGGAAATAATGGATACTCATTTGGATCTGCATCGTGCAAACGTTCAGACGATTGAGTATAGGGTTATTGCAGAGGCTGCCCAGGCCCAGATCGCTCTGGAGCAAGGCACGATCGATTACTGCGATTACATACCGTCTGTGATACTGCCTCAATTTGAAGAAGATCAATATACTGATCAATATAAAGTCAACATTGTCGAGAAAGGTGACTACTGGTTCATCACGCCCAACCTGTTTAACCCGTTGATGCAGGATAAAAATCTGCGTCTTGCCATATGGTATGGAATGGACTCCACCTCTATCGCGCAGATCATGGGTGGTACGTACGCTCCGATGAGAACCTTCGGCAACAGTACCTACCCTGACTGGGATGATTCTTTTGCTGAAACTGATAACTACATGACCACCTACGACACAGCTCTTGCCGAGGAATATCTTGGTCAATCCAGTTATAACGGTGAGGAGCTCATTCTGCTTGGCGATTCTTCCGAAGCGACCAAGAACGCCATGCAGATGATCCAGTCCCAACTCGGTCAGATCGGAATTAATATTACGATTGAGGCCAAGGCAGGGACAATTTATAATACTGCTCTTTCCGAACCCGAAGGATGGGATCTGGCAATTTCCGGCATCGGCGGCGCCAACCTGGTTGGTTCCTTCCACCGTCTTTTTAGCAACGAGATCAACCAATATGAAGGTGCCACCTATTCCATCGGCTGGATCAATGATGAAAATCTCCAGTCGTTTTATGAAACCGCCAAGGCCAATGATGAAACCGAGAGCATCAGTGCTCTCCGCGACTATGTCATCGAAAATGGGTATAGCTATGCTTTGGTAGGTTCCAGCAGCGGCGTTGTCTATACGACGGGCATCGACGAGCTTTACTTACGCGAGGGCAAAGTCGTTACAATTGGCGCCAGCACTTTCGTTGGCGGCGAAGCCCAGCACTCTCAGAATGTGCTGATGATTGACACCAAGATCAAACCTTCCGAAGCAGCTGCCAATGGCGCATACACCTTTGTCGACAGCCAGGGTACGGGTGCCACATGGGCGCTGACGCTGCAACCGGAAGGCAACGGCTGGAGTCTGGTCACGACATGGCCCGATGGCTCGTCGGACACCTATACGGGCGATCGGTACTTCCCTGGTGATACAGAGAACAGTATTGTAACCACACCGCCCAATGAGGGCAGGCCCAGAGGTGGTCATTTTTATGAAGAAGATGGCGTCTGCAAGTGGATGCTGAACCCCTCCAACGGCAAAATGGTTCCTGTGAACCTGATGGAAAGCTACCCTGATGCTTTGCTCGATGTCTACACCTTTGTCGATAGCCAGGGTACAGGCGCCACATGGGCGCTGACGCTGCGACCGGAAGGCAACGGCTGGAGTCTGGTCACAACATGGCCCGATGGTTCATCGGACACCTATACGGGCGATCGATACTTCCCTGGTGATACAGAGAACAGTATTGTAACCACGCCGCCCAATGAGGGCAGGCCCAGAGGTGGTCACTTCTATGAGGCTGATAACGTCTGCAAGTGGATGCTGAACCCCTCCAACCTCAAAATGGTTCCTGTGAACTTGATGGAAGATTACCCTGACGCTTTGCTCGACCTCGAGACATACACCTTCGTCGACAGCCAGGGTACGGGTGCCACATGGGCGCTGACGCTGCGACCGGAAGGCAACGGCTGGAGTCTGGTCACGACATGGCCCGATGGTTCGTCGGACACCTATACGGGCGATCGATACTTCCCTGGTGATACAGAGAACAGTATTGTAACCACGCCGCCCAATGAGGGCAGGCCCAGAGGTGGTCACTTCTATGAAGAAGATGGCGTCTGCAAGTGGACGTTGAACCCTGCCAACTTCAAAATGGTTCCTGTGAACTTGACGGAAGATTACCCTGACGCTTTACTCGACCTTGAGACATACACCTTTGTCGACAGCCAGGGTACGGGTGCCACATGGGCGCTGACGCTGCGACCGGAGGGCAACGGCTGGAGTCTGGTCACAACATGGCCCGATGGTTCGTCGGATACCTATACGGGTGATAAGTACTTCCCTGGTGACACAGAGAACAGCATCGTAACCACACCGCCCAATGAGGGCAGGCCCAGAGGTGGTCACTTTTATGAGGCTGATAACGTCTGCAAGTGGATGCTGAACCCATCCAACTTCAAAATGGTTCCTGTAAACCTGATGGAAAGCTACCCTGACGGTTTATCCGATTAGAAATACGCTACCGAAAAAGCAGCATCGTAATTTCCTTTACGATGCTGCTTTTCTTCCCGGCTCTATTCTGTTTATGAAAGAAAATGGATCCAGATCAGTTGTCATCAAACAACGATTGACATGTGAGATTATACGGCTTCTCTTTGATATATCATTACCATTCAAAGATGAATAACCCCTGTATATCGAGCCCGGATGTCTTCGGGAGAATGATATAGGGAAATATTCAATGGCAAGATGAGGAATAAACTACTCGCAGGTTTTTATTCTGAAGGATGCTGAAGTTTTGATCGAAATATGGCGTTAAAATGACAATACCGTCAGACCGCATAGTTCACTCGATTACAAACCGCCAGTGCACCCTGCGGTACTGCCGCTGGTTCTCAGAATTTGCAGGTCGCACTATCTCAAACTGCGGTATAAATTTTTGGGGCAGGTCAATAATAAGCCAATATAGTTGAGAAAGCGGAGGTACTTATGGGAAGATATATATTGAACCGTATCATATGGATGATCTTGATATTGATTGCAACAGCATTCGTAGTATTTACCCTGATGTATCTGGTTCCTGGCGACCCGGCTAAAAGTTTACTTGGTCCCGATGCTTCGTTTGATGTTTTGGAGATTAAGCGCCACGAGTTAGGCATTGATCGGCCATACATCGTACAGTTGGGTGATTTCCTTTATAAAACGTTCATAAGATTCGATCTGGGAACTTCCTGGAAATTCGGCACACCAGTTATAGAGGACATGGCGGAGCGCCTTCCACGCACACTGGTCATCGGTGTATCTGCCTTAGTGTTGAGTGCTGTTTTGGGCACTGTGCTGGGTATCTATGCCGCCATCAACAAAGGCAAATGGCAGGATAGCACTACCATGGTGCTCGCGATGGTGTTAATCTCGGTCCCTGATTTCTGGGTAGCGCTGATGTTCATCTTGTTGTTTTCGGCAAAACTGGGATGGCTGCCCGCCTACGGGATCGGCAGCGTTGGCCACTATATTCTACCTATTATTTGTTCATCTTTGTTTGGAGTCGCCATCAACGCCCGTCAAGGCCGCAGCGCCATGCTGGAGACCATTAGGGCTGAATTTGTCGTTACAGCACGGGCCAAGGGCCAGAGAGAAAATATTGTTGTCCGCAAACATATGCTGCCAAACGCGCTGATGCCTATCATTACCGGTGTGGCTGGAGGATTGACCATGACGGT
>JBFYSM010000577.1:0-8815 GCA_041301605.1 Chloroflexota bacterium
CAGTCGATGGTATCCCCCCACGGGTAAGTCCACCGATTAATTCCAATGGCGGCCTTTTCCCATTCGGCCTCGGTGGGCAGGCGGCGGCCGGCCCAGGCGCAGTAGGCATCGGCATCCTCCCAGGAGACCCAGATGACCGGGAAATTGGCGTATTCCGGGTTGCCGTAATATTCCTGGCGGGTGGGAGACTCGATCGAAGCGGGCGGATTGCACGCCCCGGCTGCCACGCAGCGGGCGTACTGTTCGTTGGTCACCTCGGTGCGGTCGATCCAGAAGGCATTCAGGGAAACGGTGTGGAGCGGCTCTTCGTCGATGAACCAGTCGCGCTGGCAATTATCGATGTATTTCAAGCATCCCTCCAGGGCGCGGTCGGCGTTGCTGCCCATCACGAAATCCCCGGCGGGGATGTATACCATGACCATTTCGTCTTTGTTGGAAACCCGGGTGCTGCCCACGCCGGGTTCGTTCGCCGTCGGGATCGGTGTAAGGAACGCGGTGGGCGTGGGGGAGGCGAACAGGAGCACAGATTGCAAAACCCATCCCTCCTGGTTACGCTGGGGAACGATAATGCGAGCCCAAAGCACCCCATCCATCGTTTCCACACCAGGGAGCACTATGACGGTGATCCCGTTCGGCAGGCCGGTCACGATTGGGGCGTAAAAACCGGGGGATTCACGCACATTGACGCCATCATACCTCGGGTCATAGACAGTGGCAAAGATGCCTGCTTCCGTGGGCGGGAGGGGCGTTTCAGGTGTCGCGGTGGGCGTGGCCGTTTCCGTGGCGGAGGGGGTGGGGGTAAAGGTGGGCGTGTTCGTACTCGCCCGAACGGTGGGAGTGAACGTATGGGTGGGGATTGGGGGAGTGGCTGTTGCCGGGGAGGGCAGGGTCGCGGTTGGGGTAGGGGTTGGCTCGTCGTTCGTCCCCGGCCCAGGCCCGAAGATTAGGAGCAGGAGGATGGCAGCGAGGATCACGATCCCGCCAACGATCCAGGGGACTTTGCCCATCCTGGCTTTCTTCTGGATGGCCTGGTTGGCCGCCACCTGCTGTTTTTCGACTTCCTTCTGGACCTCATCGGAGACGGGATGGATGACCGCCTTCAACTGGACTTTCAAGTACTGGTTGCACAGCCGTTCCATGGCATCATCGAAATAACTGCCCGGCACTTCCAGCCCGTTGTATTTCTGGAGCATGGCCAATTTGCCGGTGAGCTTTTCGGCCACATTCGGGGCGGCAAAGCTGAAGTCATCGAAGAAGAGCGGGATGATGTTGCGCTTTTCCTTGATGGCGGTTTCGATCTCCTTGCGCAGCCAGTCCTCGGGCTGGTCGCAGCGGTCGAGCGCGGTGGGAGTCAGGATGACTAGGAAGTGGGCGCGGGCCTTGATGTTGGTGATGATGATCTGCTCGAAATCCCCGCTGGGGATGCCGGTGTAATCGAAGAAAACATCGTAACCGTGATCGACCAGGTACTGGTAAACGTTCAGCGCCCAGGCGATATCCTTGCGGCGGTAGCAGATGAAGACGGATTTTTCGATGCGGGGCATTATTTCCTCCCGAAAACTGGTTCGCTGTTGTACCTCATGCACAGCAGGCTGATATGCAAGGAGTGGCAATGGAATTGTGCTGAAGTTCAAGAACATTATACGACTCTTGGCACATAAAAAGAAGTACCTCGCGGAATTTGCTCCGCGAGGTACTTCCAAGCATTGGGGAAAGAGAATTCCCGGAGGCATCCAGACCTTACCTATACCGGGTTATCGGATGAACGATCTGGCGTTTTTATTTCGACAGGGAATAGGTCACGTTGTTGAAATCGTTGTAACGTCCGGTACAAGCGATATCATCAGCGGGATCACCTTGATAATTGAAGGTCAGATTCGTTCCATCGAACTTGTAGGTGAAATTCACGTTGGTGGAACAGCCGCCAGTGTTGGATGTTTCGGTGAATACATTCCCATCCACGCTGTAGGTGCCCGTTACGAAAATGTCGACACCTTCAAACACATAGAAGGTTCCATCCGGGCTGAAAACGAGCCCATAATTCTCTGTGCCGGACTTGATGAACTTACCGGTGGGGAATTTGGATGTGCCGCAGGCGGCCAGGACCAGTGAAACCAGCACCAACCCGATAACCAATACGAATAGTTTATTGTTTTTCATTTCGATCTCCTTTTGACCGGTTGGAATTACGCGTTCTGCGCTCCGATCTGCCCATAAATTTATCATCCCATTGGTCATCAGGCCTGCCATTTTCTACCAAAATTCTCCAAATTATCAAGAATGTGTTATCCTAGGCTTTAGGAGACCCATATGACTGCCTCGATCCCTTCGGCAACCCTGGAAAAATTCACCACCTTTGGCGACCTGCTGCGCTTCCTCAGGCGCCGGGTTGGCATCACGCAGATGGAACTGGCCCAGACAGTAGGGTACAGCGATGCCCAGATCAGCCGCCTTGAGCAGAACCTGCGCCTGCCCGATATCCCCACCATCGAGGCGCGCTTTGTTCTCTCGCTCGGATTAGAGGATGAGCCCAAGGTCGTTGAGAGGCTCCTGGACCTGGCTGCCAACGTGCGGCGGGAAGACGCCCCTGGCCTAGGTCTCTGTCCGTACAAAGGATTGAATTACTTCGACGAAGCCGATGCAGACCTGTTCGTTGGCCGTGAAGCATTGACCGCCAAATTAACCGAACGCGTCCTTTCCTTGACTGGAAGCGGGTCGCTGAACGAGGTTCGTTTCCTGGCCGTGGTCCGCGCGTCGGGAAGTGGCAAATCATCCCTGGTGCGGGCAGGTTTGGTGCCATCCCTGCGCTGGAACAAGGTTTCTGCGGATTGGAACATTCAAGTTCTCACTCCCACCGCGCACCCGCTCGAAAGCCTGGCGATGAGTCTCACCCGGGAAAACGGCTCCGTAGTCCCTGCAGCAACCCTGATCGATGATCTTGCCCGCGACCCGCGCAGCCTGCACTTGTTCGCCAGGCGGGAACTGGAATCCGTAAATGACCCAGGAATTTTACTGGTTGTGGACCAGTTCGAGGAATTGTTCGCCTTGTGCCGCTCGGAGGAGGAGCGAACAGCATTTATCGGAAACCTGCTCACGGCGGTATCGGAAGCGGATGGGCCGATCACGGTCGTGATTACATTACGGGCGGACTTCTATGCTCATTGTGCGAATTACATCCATTCGCGCGAAGCCTTGGCCGAAAACCAGGAATACATCGGGGCGATGAGCGATGAGGAACTTCGCCATGCCATCGAAGAGCCTGCCCGCCGGGGCCGCTGGGAGATCGAGGCCGGGCTGGTGGATCTGTTGTTGCATGATGTCGGTCATGAACCGGGGGCCTTACCGCTGCTATCCCATGCGCTTTTGGAAACCTGGCAAAGGCGGCGCGGGCGCACGATGACCTTGAGCGGATATGCCTCGTCAGGAGGTGTCCGAGGTGCCATTGCAGAAACTGCCGAGGCGGTGTTCTCCGACCAGTTCACGAGTGAGCAGAAGGGAATTGCCCGGCGCATCTTCCTGCGCCTGACGGAACTGGGCGACGCAACCGCCACCGGTGATACCCGCCGCCGGGCGACTTTCAGTGAATTGATCCTGAAACCGGAAGAGACAGCCATCACGCAGAATGTATTGAAGGCATTGGCAGACGCCCGTTTGATCATCACCAGCGAAAACTCCGCCGAGGTTGCGCATGAGGCCTTGATCCGTGAATGGCCAACCCTGCGTGGCTGGCTGGAGGATAACCGCGAAGGATTGCGCCTGCACAGGCACCTGACCGAGGCTTCCCAGGAGTGGTTACAGCTAGATCGCGTGCCGGATGTATTGTATCGAGGCGCCCGACTTGCACAGGTATGTGAATGGGCTTCCAGCTATGGCGATGAGATGAACACGCTGGAATTTGAATTCCTTGAGGCCTCTCAAGCTCTAGCCGATAGGGAGGCAAATGAACGGGAAGCACAGCGGCAACGCGAACTGGAGGCGGCCCAGAAATTGGCTGATGCAGAGCGAACACGCGCCGAGGAACAGGCTCGCTCTACCGTTCAGATACGCAAGCGCTCCATCTACCTGGCAGGCGCGTTGGTTGTGACCATTGTGATGGCACTTGCTGCTGCCCTGTTGGGGTGGCAGGCGCAGAAGGCCAGCCGGTTTGCCACTTCGCGCGAACTGGCATCTGCTTCCATCAGCAACCTGGATATCGACCCGGAGCGCAGCATACTTTTGGCACTGGAGGCGCTATCAACTGCATACACCCTGGAAGCAGAGGATGCCTTGCATCAATCCGTATTGGCTTCCCGTGTGCGACTGACCATCCAGGCCTACGATCCCGGCGCTCCGATCCTGGTTGCCTTCAGCCCGGATGGAAAGTACCTGGCAGCAGCCAGCCCGGATGAGATCGTGAAAGTATTGGATTCGGCCACCGGCATGCTCCTGTTCACCACATATGGCCATTCCGTTGCTTACAGCCCGGATGGCAGGAAACTGGTCTCTATCCTTGCCGATGGGACTGTCAAACAGTGGGATGCCGCGACGGGGGAGGAAATCTCGCTGGCAGGTCCGATCGACGCGGGAGAGGGGGTAACCTTCAGCCCGGAAGGTTCCCGCCTGGCTACGGTGACGAATGGCAACCTGCCGCGAATCTGGGATGTGAACACGGGCCAGGAATTGGTAAATTTCCCTGGTCATACCGATTATGTTTCCAGTGCATTTTTCAGCCCGGATGGGCGTCGCTTGCTCACAACCAGTGATGATGGAACGGCGCGTATTTGGAATGCGACCACGGGCGAGGAATTGCTCAGCTTGTCCGATCATCCTGGCTGGGTCTGGACCGCCGCGTTCAGCCCGGATGGAAAACGGATTGCTACGGTAAGTGGGAACGAGGCATTCATCTGGGATGCGGTTACCGGCAAGAAATTATTGACCCTCACCGGTCACATGAATACCATTTATTCAGTCGCCTTCAGCCCGGATGGCAGCCGTTTTGCAACGGGCAGTCTGGACCGGAAAGTGAAAGTGTGGGATGCTCTCACCGGCCGGGAATTGTTTATGCTTTCCGGTCACACCGGAGCTGTTTCCAGCCTGGCCTTCAATGTGGCTGGAAATCGCCTCGCGACGGGCAGTGAGGATGGGATGATTAGAGTCTGGGATCTTGGGCCAAGCGATGAGGCGCTCACACTTCCCCTTGGGTCGGTTCGTCAAATTGCGTTCAGCCCGGATGGCATGTATCTGGCAGGGAGCCTGGGGCAAACAGCCAAAATTTGGGATGCGAAAACGGGGAGGGAATTGCAATCTTTGGCAGATCTAGGCAATAGGATCAACACACTCGGTTTCAGCCCGGATGGGAAAACCCTCGTTACAGCAGGGGATGACCTGCATGTTGAAATCTGGGATGCCTTATCCGGCTATGAGATCTATCGATGGCCTGCCCATACGGGCCTGGTTAACGCCTTGGTTTTCAGCCCGGATGGTACGCGTCTTGCCACTGGAAGCGATGACTATAAGGTGAAGGTCTGGGATGTTTCGTCATTATCCGATACGAGCATGACTATCGGTCCATTATTGATCACATTGGAACTTTCAACAGGAGTAAAATCTCTCGTATTCAACCCGGATGGGACAATGCTGGTAACCGGGAGTTCAAATGGATTGGTAAAAATATGGGACTCATTAACCGGCGAGGAACTGTTGAGGCTGCCTGGCCACACGGATGCGGTCCTGTCTGTTGCCTTTAGCCCGGATGGGAAGTGGCTGGCAACGGCCAGCCAGGATGGAGCAGCCAGGATATGGAACGCAATGACCGGGGAGACATTGCTGGATTTGGGAGGCCATACCGCTGCGATTACGGCAATCGCGTTCGATAGAGATGGAATGCGCGTTGCCACAGCCAGCCTGGATGGATCTGCGAAGTTATGGGATGCTGAAACTGGCCAGGAGTTGCTGACGTTCTTTGGAGATGGCACCGGCCTCACCAGTGTTGCCTTCAGCCCGGATGGTTCCCGCCTTGCCACCAGTGGGGATGGCGGAGTGCGCGTCTATCTCTTGAATATCGATGATTTGACCGAATTGGCGCAAACGCGAGCCACACGTTCCCTGACGATCACGGAATGCCGGGAATACCTGCATTATATTTCAGCGGCATGTGCAGAACCAGGCTCGAGTTCACCTGCAATTGCGTTTCCTTCCACTGCGAATGGCAGGATTTGCCAGATGACCAATACCGGTGGCATATATGATAATTATTTCAACGAGTTAACCTATCAAGGCATCTGGGAATCCGCAAAATTATATCGATGGGAAGCCGCTATCCTTCAATCCACATCCATCCCCGATTTTGAGGAAAACATGCGGGCTTTCATGGCAGCGGATTGTAAAGTGGTTATAGCACCTGGCACCCTGCTAGAACCGTTGCAGATCGTAGCAGAAAGCAATCCGGATCAAAAGTTCATGACAATGGATTTCGTTCCCGACTCTCCCATGGAAAACATCTGGACGCAGGTATATGCAACGGACCAGGCTGCTTTCCTGGCTGGTTATGTCGCGGCCGCGGCTACGACAACCGGCAAGGTAGGCATATTCGGCGGCATCGATATCCCGCAAGTCACAGGCTTTATGGATGGTTTTGCTCTCGGTATCGATTTCTATAACAGACAGAATGGGGCAAGCATTGAATTGATCGGCTGGGATGTGAGTACACGCCAGGGGTTATTCGTTGGCGGATTCTGTTGCACGACAGAAGGCAGGCAAATGGCTCGTCAGTTATTGGATGGAGGCGCCGATATCATCTTTCCGGTGGCGGGTCCAAGTGTGGGCTGGGGCGCGGCGGCTGAAGTGCAGGAGCATGGGCAAGCCTGGTTCATCGGTGTGGACACCGATTGGACAGTTACCAATCCTGAGTTTTCGGATATCGTGCTTACCAGCATCGAGAAGCGCTTTGATGTCAGTGTGGTTGAGGCGGCAAGAGCAATCGTAGATGGAACATTTACGGGGGGTGTCCATGTGGGGACATTGGAAACGGGTGAGGTGGGAATAACATCTTTCCTTAACCTGGATTCATTGCTTTCCGCCAAGATTCAAACTGAACTGGAACAGATCGCTGCGGATATCATCAGTGGAAAAATCAAAACAAAACCGTGATCTTTTCCAAGCAGGAGGAGAAACCTTCGCGTGATTAAACCAAAAAGCTTCGTAGAGTAATCTCCGCGAAGCTTTTGCATTCCTTATCGGATTATTTTGTGTTGAATCTCGAAAAGTCGTACCTATCGAACTTTAACAAAGTCTCATAAAGTCGTACCGATCATGTCAGCCGTCTGGTTTGTGCGGATGACCAGAGCCGACCAGGGGAAGGCATACTGATGATGGACGAAAGCAGTCATGTTCAATTCGCCCATTAGGTCACTTTTGGTCAAGTTGCAGGCTTTGATGCGTTCGATTTGCTGGACATGGGAAGAAGAGCAAACAAACTCTTGTGAGGCGGGATCGAAGGTAATGTGGAGGGTTTGCTGGCTCCAGGCTTTACCCAGGCCGTAGCGGTGAGCGCCAAGCATAAATTGGCCGTTGGTGGAGGTTTGGCGGAACCATTCCTGGTTGGAGAGATAAGCATGCACTTTTTGCAGATCGAGCAAGTCTGCTTCCCATTCGGGGCGATATTCTCGTCCTGAATGAGCTGCCTGCGGATAAGCTACCAAAGGGGCCTGCTTGTTCAAACTGCGGCTGGGGTAGCATTGATTGAGAACGGCCAGGCGCTGATCGAGATAAGGCTGCAAACTGGTTGGTGTGAACGTTTGTCCCGGTATGGTTTGGCGATAAATGATCTGGTGAGAACGCTCAATGAAAGCATGTTCACGCGGTGGAGGATGTTCCACAAAGCGTACTTCGATCCCCAGGGCAAGCAGCCATAAGTGCAACGCACTCGGGAATGGAGAAGGGCTCGTGTTGTCAAAAAAGACGCTATCATGGTCAAGGCTGATCCGGCGAGGCATTCCGAAACAGAAAAAGCCGCGGCGCAAGGCCAATTGATAGTCTGGCCCGGCTGCTTTCCGTCGGTTCAGGCATGCCCAACTGGCGCGGACATGGCTAAACAAGTCGCCAACATTGAGCAGGCTCACCAGTCCGATCCCTGGCACTTTGCAAGCGCCTTGTGCGTCCAGTTCCCATTCTTCATGGCATTCCGCAATGATCTGAGGGGCAGGATTGGATAGTTTGGTATGGCGCTCATAATGACGGGTCAGATGCTCACTTTTCAAAAATGCCGCAATCCGAGAGCCACTGGGAAGGGGCAAGTTTACAAAACGCCTATCTCTTGCCAACTCCACTCGCAACGTTTCCGCTCCCCAGCCAGGATGACTTTTCCGCCAGACTTTGATGGCATCGCACATCTCTTGCGAAAAATGACCCAACGGTCCAGTTTTGGGTCTGCCCATCTTGGTGATCAGCCCATCCCGCCCCTGGTCTCGCACCTTGCGTCGCCACTTCCGCACAACCGCTTTGCTCAGCTCCATGGCTGTGGCGATCTGCGTATCGTTTTCTCCACGCTCAGCCCTTACCATGATCTCGATCCGTTCTTGCTGTGTGATCGGTCGATTTCCTCTTTTGGCACGCTCCATCGGCTACCTCCTGCTCTCTATCAGTGCAAAAGATAGCCTAATTCTTGCCCTCAGTCCAGAGAGATGGGTATGACTTTACGATACAATGTTAAGGTTCAATGGGTACGACTTTACAAGACTCTACATTTGTTTCGTGTTTAGGGCGAAACGCTGGCACTATCTTTGCTGGCTGGCTTGCGATGATCCGTGCTATACCAGCCGCTGCCCTTGAACACCAC
>JBFYSM010000581.1:0-2702 GCA_041301605.1 Chloroflexota bacterium
CTTCATAGAAGTGACCTCCTCTGGGCCTGCCCTCATTGGGCGGAGTGGTTACAATCGCGTTCTCTGTATCACCAGGGAAGTATTTATCGCCTGTATAGGTGTCCGACGAACCATCGGGCCATGTTGTGACCAGGCTCCAGCCGTTGCCGTCCGGTTGCAGCGTCAGCGCCCATGTAGCGCCTGTACCCTGGCTGTCGATAAAGGTGTATGCGCCATTGGCACGTGCTCCGGAAGATTCGATCTTGGTGTCAATGATCTCTACATTTTGAGAGTGCTGGGCTGCGCCACCGACGAATGTGCTGGCGCCGATCGTAGCGAAGTTGCCTTCGCGGAAGTAAAGCGCGTCGATGCTCGTAGTGTAGACAACACCGCTGCTGGAGCCTACCAAAGCATAGCTATACCCATTCTCGATAACATAATCGAGGATAGCACGGATGCTTTCGGTAGTATCATTCGCCTTGGCGGTCTCATATAAGGACTGGAGTTGATCATCCTTGATCCAGCCGATGGAATAGGCGGTACCTTCATATTGATTGATTTCGTTGCTGAACAGGCGGTGGAAGGAACCAACCAGGTTGGCACCGCCGATGCCGGAGAAAGCCAGATCCCATCCTTCGGGTTGGGAAAGAGCAGTATTATAAATTGTCCCAGTACTGGCCTCGATCTTAATATTGATTCCGATTTGACCGAGTTGGGACTGGATCATCTGCATGGCGTTCTTGGTTGCTTCGGAAGAATCGCCAAGCAGGATGAGCTCCTCACCGTTATAGCTGGATTTACCAAGATATTCCTCGGCAAGATCTGTATCATAGGTAGTCATGTAGTTTTCATTTTCAGCAAAAGAATCATCCCAGTCAGGGTAGGTACTGTTGCCGAAAGTTTTCATGGGAGCATACGTACCGCCCATGATCAAGGCGATAGAGGTGGAATCCATTCCATACCATATGGCTAAACGCAGATTTTTATCCTGCAGCAACGGGGTAAACAAGTTGGGCGTGATGAACCAATAGTCACCTTTCTCAATAACGTCGACTGTGTATAGATCAGTATATTGATCTTCTTCAAATTGAGGCAATATCGCAGACGGTATATAATCGCAGTAATCAATCGTGCCTTGCTCCAGAGCAATCTGGGCCTGCGCAGCCTCTGCAATAACTCTATACTCAATCGTCTGAACGTTTGCCCGGTGCAGATCCAAATGGGTATCCATTATCTCCGGGTTGTTCAGCAGCCAGTAGTCGTCGTTGGCTTCGAGGATAAGACTGGATCCGACAGTATAGTCCTTGACTATGTAGCTTCCTGTGCCAACCGGCTCTGTTGAAAAATTGTGACTCTCAAATGCAGCCTGGGAAAAGATATTGGTGCGTACCAGCGGGAATTCCAATTCGGTCCAGGAAGAGGGAGCTTCATTCCAATGCCAACGCACTGTATACTCGTCCACTGCTTCAATGCTTTCGAATATATCGTATTTTACAGCATTGCCGCTATCGATCAGCCAATTGACACTATATACAACGTCATTTGCGGTGATGTGATTTCCATCAGAATCAGTGACAACATCATAGATCGTTACATCATAGGTCTTGTCGTCCACAATAGTGATCGATTTGCCAATAGAGGGAACCAAATTGTTCTCATCGTCAAAGTCGAAGAGGGTTTCATAGATGTTCCAGAAAAACGAGTTACGAGGTACCCCGTTGCCATTGATAGGCATCAAATTCTCCGGATCTTGCGGGATTGCTACAATGATCTTGTCATACCTGCCGTTTTCAAGAATGTGAGTGGCAGGGGCTTGTGTAGGGGCTTGGGTGGCACTACCGCCGCAGGCGGACAGCAGCATGGAAGCAATCACAAGAACTGCCAGCACGAGCGATAACTTGGTTTTCATCTTCATTCTCCTTATTTTATGTTTACTTGTTCTATAGGATTTTGATATTGAATGGTGATTAACAAAAGATAGTTTTTCCTATAAGACACCTCCTTACGGATAACAATGAGTGTCTGTGCAATGGAATTCACTCTTCAATGTTATTTCAATCCATAAACCGTCCTTTTTGGCTCAGCCACTTGTCAACGTAGTCAAACATCGTCTTGATCGTGTCTCCAAACTGACCGGGATAGGCTTCGCAATCCCTGGCTACATCAAAGTTATGGGTGGCGCCTTCCACAAAGGCGATCGTTTTGTCGGTGATCTTAGGCGTGTTTTCATGGATGATCTCGGCTGCCAGGAATTCATAACCGCCCGTCATTCCCATCACCAGCAGAGGCGCAGATACGCCCATCATGTTGCCAGGCGTGCAGCTGTAGCTGGATAACCAGTCGATGCCGTACATTGAGTCTTCGTTGTAGCCGAAATCAGCGGTTGTCCGGACCGCAGACGAGTTGAGATAGGTGCGGACAGTTGACTTGATCGCGCCCATTCGATACAAATCGGTGAAGGATTTGTTGTTTTTCGCCCTCCGTACACAGGGGATGATCTGATTCGTAATGGATCCATCCGCGTGCAGCAACGGCCAGGCCTTTCGAGTTCGTGACAGCAGCCGGATATCCTGCGGAAATAATTTATTGTTAAAAGCGTTCTGGGCTCCAGCCGGGATGATGAACGGCTCATCGTCGGCGTATTTGCCTTTCCCGCTCTCGATGGCTTGCAGCCTTTCCAGCGCAGCATCGATCAGCCGGTTGTTTCTTTCTCCCTGGGCTTG
>JBFYSM010000003.1:0-4199 GCA_041301605.1 Chloroflexota bacterium
TGGTCAACACTTTCCTTGATGAAGCTCCTGGATTGATTGCCCAACTCCGCCCGGCGCTTGCCGCAGGGGATAGGGAAACATTCCGCCGCGCCGCACATTCCATCAAATCCAATGCCGCCACATTCGGGGCTATGCAACTCAACGCGTTGGCGAAGGAACTGGAATTCATGGCGCGCGAAGATCGGCTCGGGGATGTTGGAGATAAGATCGAAATCCTGGAAACAGCCTACCAGCAGTCGATCATAGCATTGAAGGAATTGTGCCGATGAATACCGAAGCCGGTCATTTGCTTGTGGTTGACGATAACAAAGTCAACCGCATGTTACTTGAACATCATCTACGGCAGCAGGGGCATACTATCGATTCGGCGGTGAATGGGCGCCAGGCGCTCGATAAGCTAAGATCCGATTCCTTCGACCTGGTGTTGCTCGACATCGAAATGCCAGAAATGGATGGCTACCAAGTCCTTTCCACGATGAAGCAGGATAACCAACTGCGCCACATCCCGGTCATCATGGTCACCGCGGTGGATGAGATCGCCAGCGCCATCCGCTGCATCGAGATGGGGGCGGAGGATTACCTGCCCAAGCCTTTCGATCCGGTTCTATTGCGGGCGCGCATCGGCGCCAGCCTGGAGAAAAAGCACCTGCGTGACAAGGAACGACTCTATCTCAAGAGCCTGGAACGGGAAATGGAGATCGGGCGCGAGATCCAGGCCGGTTTCCTGCCTACTGACCTGCCAAAAGTTCCCGGTTGGGAGATCGCGGCCTGTTTCAAAGCCGCCCGCGAAGTTGCCGGGGATTTCTACGATGCCTTTCTGCTCCTGGATGGCAGCCTGGTTTGCGTGATCGGGGATGTGTGCGGAAAAGGGGTGGGGGCAGCTTTGTTCATGACCTTGTGCCGGAGCCTAATCCGGGCAACATTCACGAGTGATGTATTCAACCGGCAAGATACACACGTTCTCACAACCGCAGAACGTTTGCATCATGTTGTGTCATTTACGAACAATTACATCGCCGATACGCACGGGGATGCCAACATGTTCGCAACCGTTTTCATCGGCACATTCAACCTCCAGGATGGATCAGTCGCTTACATCAACTGCGGGCATGAGCCGCCGCTCCTGCTGGGAAAGAACGGCAAACTGACCAGCCTGCCTCCGAGCGGCCCGGCGATTGGGATCATCCCGGATGCGGATTTCTCTGTCCAGGAGATCGCAATGGAGGCGGGTAACTTGCTGTTTGCCTTCACCGACGGCATCCCGGATGCGCTCAACATGGAGGGTGTTTCATTCGGCCATGAGCGTTTGCTGGAAATCGCGCGAAAGGGGGATGCAACACCTGCTGAGTTTCTCAAGAATATCGAGGAGCAGTTGGTTCAGTTCATCGGAACGGCAGATCAATTTGACGATATCACCATGATCGCGGTAAAAAGAGAGTCGCCCCCCATCTCGAATAGGTAAATACAATAATTCAAATCGCCACTTTTTACCCACCTATTACCGCCAGGAAGATAATGCTCCTGGCGGTAATAATTTTTACTTCGTGCTGTAGGGGGATTTTGTAACCCGCCATAGTTATGTTTATAAAATCCGTCAGGCTGCAAGCCTAGCCTACGGAACTATATTATCTCTTCCACCTTCAACTTCAAGAAGTGCGTCGCGCACGAGATGCAGGGATCGTAAGCCCGCACCAGGTGTTCAGCAGTCAGGGTGGCGGCTTCGTGTTCCATCGTGACCAGTTGAGGAGCCAGGGCGAACAGGTCTTCCTCGATGCGCGGTAGGTTCTGTGCGGTGGGCGGGGTGATCTTGGCGAACTGCACCAGGCCCTTGTCGTCGATGATGTAGCGGTGGTACAGCAATCCGCGCGGGGCTTCGCTGGCGCCCGAGCCTTCGCCGGCCTTGAGTCTCAGTTCCAGGTGGGCGGTGCCGGTCGGCTGGTAAGCTTTGATGATGGCGATGGCTTCCTCGTAGTAATGCGCCACTTCCACGGCGCGGGCGATCAGGCTCTTGTAGGGATTCAGGAGCGGCAATTGGATATTGGCATCATGCATGGCCTGCCTGGCAGCCGGGAAGAGCTGCTCGTAATTCAGGTTCAGGCGCGCCAGCGGGCCAACCAGGTAATGCCCGCCCTCTGCTGTATGGCTGTGGAGGGCGTTGGAGTGTCGGACATGCTCTTCGATGTAGCGGGTCTCATATTCCTTGACCGTGAGTTGGCTGCCCTTTGATGACCAAACCTCGCCCTTGATAACGGCATACTCATCCGGGTGGTGCAGGGCGACGTATTCGTAATCGATCTCCAGCTCCGGGTAGGGCAGTGTGGCAGACCACAGAACGCATGCCTTGGCAGCTTCCAATCCCCATTCGAGTTCGGGGAGCAGTTCCTGCAGCGACTTTGCATCCGGCCAGCGGTAGAAGCCGCCCACGCAGACGTTGACCGGGTGCACCGAACGCCCGCCGATGGCCTTGAGGAGCTGGTTGCCGATCTTCTTCAGGCGCAGGGCATCCCTGACCACATCCGGGGCGATGGCTGCCAGGTCGAGCGCCGAAGGCTGGCCGAGCAGGTCGGGAGCTTGCAGCAGGTAGATGTGCAGGGCGTGGCTTTCGATGTATTCCGCGCAGTACATCAGCCGCCGCAGGGCATACGCCTGGGGACTGACTTCGATGCCAAGGGCGTTTTCCAGGGCGGTCGCCCCGCTCATCTGGTATGCCACCGGGCAGATGCCGCAGATGCGGGCGGTGATATCGGGCACTTCCTGCAGGAAGCGACCGCGCAGGAAACCTTCGAAGAAACGCGGCGGCTCGTAGATATCCAGCCGGACTTCAACGGCTTTGCCGTCTTTCAGGCCGATGAACAGGCCGCCTTCTCCTTCGACGCGTGCCAGGGCTCCGACTTCGATATTGCGGTTCATTTGGCCTCCTTGTCGAGCAGGGTATCGGCTGCCTTGCGGAAGGATGGGGCATAGCCGCTGAAATTCCGCAGCAGGCGGAAGGTTTCGCCGGGCTGGCGGTCGAGGG
The DNA here is from genome assembly GCA_041301605.1 of Chloroflexota bacterium. Classification (GTDB taxonomy): domain Bacteria; phylum Chloroflexota; class Anaerolineae; order Anaerolineales; family Villigracilaceae; genus VGNO01. Next base: position 3,017 of record JBFYSM010000003.1, read on the forward strand.
CCTCCAGGGTGGGGGTCAGCGCCTCCAGGTTGGCCTGGTTCCAGGGGCCGTAGCAGCCGTAGCAGCCGCGTCCATTGGATGGGCAGATGGCGCCGCATCCAGCCTGTGTGGCGGGACCCAGGCAGGGAATCCCGTGCGCCACGAGTACGCACACGGTGCCGTTGCGCTTGCATTCGAGGCAAACGCTATATTGAGGGAAATTCGGTTTGCGGTTCTGGAGCAGGGCGGCGATGGCTTCGGCTACCATGTATTTGTTGACCGGGCAACCCCAGATTTCCAGGTCCACCTTGACATGCTCGGCGATGGGCGTGGCCGTCTCCAGGTAATGCAGGTAATCGGGGTGGGCGTAAACGGCCCAGGCCAGGTCTTCGGTCTTGGTGAAGTTGCGCAGGGCCTGGATTCCGCCGGCAGTGGCGCAGGTTCCCAGGGCGATCAGGAATTTGCATTCCTCGCGCACTTCCTTGATCCGTTCCAGTTCGTGCGGCGTGCTGATCGAGCCTTCGACAATGCCGATATCATAGGGGCCCGGCTTCACGGTCCGGGTGGCTTCGAGGAAGTAGGCGATATCGATTGCCCCGGCCAGTTCGAGCAGTTCGTCTTCCAGGTTGAGCAGGGAAAGCTGGCAGCCGTCGCAGGAGGAAAACTTGTAAACGGCTACTTTGGGTTTGTGGTCAGTCATTAGAACTCCTCCACGTTGAAGTATTTCTCGAGGGCATCAAAGCGGAAGACCGGACCATCCTTGCAGACGAAATAGGGGCCGATCTGGCAGTGCCCGCAAGAGCCCTGCCCGCACTTCATGTTGCGTTCCAGCGAAACATAGATGCGTTCGGAAGGGATGCGACGCGCCAGGGCTTCGAAGATGACGAAGCGGATCATGATCTCCGGGCCGCAGGTCAGCACACTGCTCTGGCGGGGATCGAGCCGGAAGCGGTAGAAGAGCATCGGGACGACGCCCACCTGGCCTTGCCAGGTTTCGTCGCCGCGGTCGACCGTTACCTGCACATCGATATCGGCCTTCTGCCAGGCTTCGTATTCGCTGGGGTACATCAGGTCTTTGGGGCTGCGGGCGCCGTAGAGCAGGATGACCTTGCCATACTTCTCGCGGTTACGGATGATATGATAGAGCGCCGGGCGCAGGGGCGGCAGGCCGATCCCGCCGCAAGCTATGATGATATCCTGGCCT
>JBFYSM010000015.1:0-10283 GCA_041301605.1 Chloroflexota bacterium
AAAATTTATTGGCTAACTTCCCGCGTAGGCTTTGTTGGGGTCGATCTCTACGCGAATCAAGTGGATCTGTTCGGCATTTGGTGGTTCAGTGAATGGCAATTCCTTTGGAACGAGCGGCTTAAAGTTCATATTTTCAAGCACATCTTCCAGCGATGTGCCTGGATGGATCGATTCCAGACGCATGCGTTTGCTCTCTGGATCGAAGCCAAAGACCGCCTTGTCGGTAATCACCCGGCTGGGTCCGCCGCGTAACCCAACCCGAGAACGCTCATCGCCACCATGCAGAAACCCAGGACTTGTGATGAAGGATACTGCCTCATTGAGCTTCCGGGCCTCATGACGGATGGTGATTACAGTCCGTTGGGCATTGGAAGCAATATCGTTTCCTCCTCCGCTGCCTGTGAACCGCCGGAATTTTCCCTTGGGGTCGCCTAAAAGAGTTGTATTGAGGTTCCCGTAAACATCGATTTCCAATCCGCCTAGAAAACCTACATCTACCAATCCTTTATGCAGGACAGAACCCAGCATATCTGCAAAACTGGTATGCACCTTGGCGCGATACCAAATGCGGGGATCCGATAGACCATCTACACCGACCTCAAGTGGTTCAGGATCCACGACACCAAGCTCCAACAAGATCGTGAGGTTTGGGGCATGTGTGCGCTTGGCAAGGAAGGAAGCAACAACTGGCAAGCCCAATCCAACCCCAACAATCTCGCCATCATGTAATTCGCGCGCCCCGGCTGCTGCCATCAATTCAAAAGGAGTGTATTCCAATTCAGAAGTCATTTTGATCTCCTTTCGAATCAATACCCTAAAGTCGGGTCTGCCAACAAGAAGCTGAGATGTTTCATGCCGCCTACTTTTTCCAGATATCCCCAATGATCTTCAACACCCAACACATACTCATCCAGGTATGCCTGGAAACCTTCCGGTGTTTTGGAAGCATCTGCATATGTTTTAATATGGGCTTTATCGAAATCGTAGGCGCTGTAGACAGAAGTGGGATGTGCAGAGAAGGGAAGATGAACCACGTGAGAAACACGGAAACCGGGGATCAAAGTTCGCTCTGGATATCGTCGGATTGTTTCGGTAGAAACAAGGTTCTCGGTAAAGAGGATCGCTCTCTTGCTGGATTTAACCTGTTCCTCATTATCCCAGCGTGGCCCCAGAATCCATGCATTTCCATCTTCATCTGCCACCTGCACTTGAACTACAGAAACATCAGGTTCGAGAGGTTTTAATAACAACCACTCTTCGCCCGTGAAGGGATCTTTTACACTGCTGACAACAGGCGGGATTATTTCTTGCAAGCGCTTGAGGATATCTGATCCATTCAAGGAACGAATTGGGATGAAAGGCAAACCAAGAGAACCTGCCAGGTAACGGAATGTCATCGACAGGCTACTGAGTTCCTCCGTAACCAAAGTGCCGCCTTCAATGGCGCGGCAGATACAGTGGTGCTGACCGGACCGACCGCGCGAGCCACCGCCGTAAACGATCCGCTCCACGGCACCTGCCCCAACCATAATGTCTGCATCCATGCCGCCCACGCATTGCGATACAGTCAGACGTTTTATCCCCTGCCGGATCACCTCGTGCGCAAACGCCATAACGCACCGGGCCGTCGCAAACCCCGAGAGCGAAACATGCGAGCCGGATGGCACAGAGGCAACGGCATCGCGAAGGGAGGTCACCTTGGACATGTTAACATCCTAACCGAGAGTGGGCCGATGCTCGAAAACAACCAGCAGGATCTGGCACGCACCATCTTCAACTTTGACTTCCGCCAGTTCCACCGGGCGATCCAGCTTCTCCTCGATCGCGAGCACCATCAGATTTGCCGGAACACAGGTGAAAGGCTCGATGCCGCGCGCGATCATTTCATCTTCGACCGGTCGATGCAGACAGCCTTCTATCCGCACCCGGAACAGCCGATCTTCCTGGCTGTAGGAAACCTTTCCAACGATCCCTTCGCTTTCAAGGATGCTCCCGATGGTTTGCAGGATGTGATCCAGGTCCGGGGATTGGATCGCAGAGAGACATTTTTCCTGGAAATACTTATAGCCCACGGTGGTCACCCGGAAGCGGGCTCCCTTGCCTCTCTCATCCCAGAAGGACTTTTCCAATTCATAGATCAGATTATTGGCATACTCGAGAGGGATGGTTTTCTTGTTCATGATTGCTCCTTATAGTAAGGGTCGCCCCATTTTTCCGTGAAAACCAATTCATTGATTGCAAGACGCGGTCGAGGCCGGTGCGGGCGCGTCGGATGTCCCACCGACAGGATGCTGACTGCCTTATATCCTTCCGGTATTCCGAGCAAATCCTTGATGCGCTCTTCATCGCGGATATCAATGCATGGGGCAATGACCCAACAGGCACCTAAGCCCAGTGCCGTTACCATCAGGAGGATATTTTCGATCGCAGCGGATGTATCGTAGGGCATATCCCAAACATCCTTCTTGCCGCACACAACAATGTTGACTGGCGCATCCGCCATGAAAGCAGAGACCTGGCCCGAGGTCAGCTTCTGAAAAGCAGCCTGGCGTTTGGCCTCATCCTGCAGGTTGGCAAATCGTTCTTGCATTTTCTTGGTGACAAATTCAGCCGTGAACCTGCGGCCGCTTCCCCCGCCCGCAATGGCACCCATCTGTTTCCGCATGGCTTCATCCTTGACAATGATGAAGCGCCACGGTTGGGCATTCTCACCCGATGGGGCTTGTCTCGCCGCTTCCATGATCATATCCAGGTCATGTTCCGACACCGGTTCATCCGAAAATTCACGAATGCTGCGCCGATCCTGGATCACCTTCAGAGCGGCATCGGCCAAGGTGAATGTATCTGACATCCTGTTACCTCCTTTGAGTGAAATGGGAATGCTCTGGTTTCGTGCAATGAGACAATGTTTTATAGAATAATACCACCGAACTATAGCAAAGAAGGAATTGTTTGTCAATAGTTTGGCGATTAAAGACAAGTTTCTTTTTCATGTTCCTTACCTGAACGTGGATGAACCATATTTGGCTTGACAGTTCAGTCCCTCTGTGCTATTTTTGCCAGCAAGTTGACACTCGATGTAAAAATCCCATTTCTGATGATTGTGAGGTACATTCGATCTTGAGCGAATCAGTTCGTGCTGTCGAGCGTGCACTGGATATTCTCTTATGCTTTTCGAGCGAAACCCCAGAGTTGTCGATGACACAAATCGCAGAACAAGTCGGGATGCACAAGAGCACCGTCCACCGGCTGTTGGCAACACTGGAGGGGAAAAGGTTCTTAGAACGAGATCCCCTGACAGGTATCTACCGTCCAGGCATCCGTCTGCTCCAGATGGCCTCCCTGGCATTGGAACATAATGATCTTCGTGAACTGGCAGCTCCCCTCCTCCGCCATCTCTGTGAGCAGCACCGCGAAAATGTGAATCTCTCTGTTTTGGATGATGTTGATGTAGTTTATTTGGATGTGATAGAAAGCCCTCAACGGGTAAAGTTGGCTGCCAGTTCAGGTCAACGGTTGCCTGCTTTTTGTACCGCATCTGGCAAAGCCATCCTGGCATACCTGCCAAATGCAGAAGTGCAACAAATCCTGGATAAAGGAATGCCAAAACACACCCAGCAAACCATCGTAACCCCTGAAGCGTTATTTGAAAATCTGTATAACGCCCGGAAATTGGGTTTTGCCATGTCTGAACAGGAATTTGAGGATGGCATCAATGCAGTGGCAGCGCCTGTTCTTGACCGCAACAACCGTCCAATAGCATCGATCTCAATTGCCGGACCATCCTTCCGCTTGGGCCGGGAACGGATGCTTGAGCTTGGGCCTCTCGTGATAGCAACAGCCAGGGAAATAGCTGCCAAAATCGAGGTGGCGAATCGTTCCTGATCTTTAACCAACCATGGCTAGAAGATAACACTACGAGGGGGGTAATTCTAAAGATTTACGGCACACCACTTGCATGTGTGCCGTATTCGCGTATATCGAGTTTTATCATGAACATACCAGTAGGGCGGGTGGGGGTCGAACCCACACGGTGTCTCCACCGGCGGATTTTAAGTCCGCAGCGTCTGCCAATTCCGCCACCGCCCCACGAATTGATTCTACACCAAGCGCCATTTCCGTCAAGGCGATTGATTCTTTTGACTCGCATACCGCGAAAAGAAGTGCACCCAGAACGGTGATAATCTGCCCCGCACCCTGGCTTCTTTGATAGCCACCCGCAGCCCATCCGGACCTTCGAACGGCGGCAGCACCAGTACAGCCCTTCCCAACTCCTGGGCTGTGTGCGCATCCGACCCGGCCGTGCCAGCCAGGCCATGTTCCAGGGCAAATTCCTGCGCCAGTTGGTTCGCATTCGGGATCATACAGCGCGCATTGAAGATTTCTATGGCATCCACCAAAGGCACGATCTCCAGTAAATCCTCCAGCTTCCAGGCCCCGCTGCGCCAGGCATCGAACGGATGCGATACGCTGATGAACGCCCCCTGCTCCCGCAAGCGATGGATCGCTTCCTTCGGCGCGAGACCGGCCGGAATCTCCTCGGTCACGAATGCGGCCAGGAGTTCGCCCCGGGTGGTCATGATCTCTTCCCCCACGATCACCAGTTCCGGTGCAATCTGTTTGGCAGCCTTTGCCCCAGCGATCGTATTATGATCAGTGACCACAACACGGTTGATGCGCTTGCGGCGGCAGGTTGCCACCAACTTTTCCGGGGTAACGAGGCTGTCGTGGGAGGCTTGGGTGTGACAATGGAATTCGAGTGATAAATTCATAGATCATTATGCTTGACAAACATGATTCTGACCGTTTATACTGATTTTATCATTCCCACCTAGCCGCTTATTTGTTACTTTTCCCTGAGGAGGAAGGAACTTCATGCAATTGTTGGGAATTATCGATTGGTTATTGGAGATAACAAATGATGCATTGGACGTTATCCTTCTTTGGGTAGGTTTAACTGCGCTCATTGCCTACACAGTTAGTTTCTTCTATAAAAACTTCAAGAAACTCCGTGCAAAGAAGATTGACGCGGAAATTGGGGAAATTCTTTATCAATCATTCATTCTACTTGCTGCTGACGCTTTTCTGGTTATTATTTTCTGGTGGCTGCCATCACTCACGGTAAAACTGGTAGATTGGTTGCCTGTAACGATAAGGTGGCTGGAATTCCTACTTGCAACCATCGGCATTGCATACCTGTTCGGACATGAATATGGTGAGAGGAGATGGTTGGTTTCTTCCCTCGGGCATGTTGGGGTTATCTTCTTTGGTTGGATGGTTGACCGCTGGATCGGAATACTATTCCTCTCCACGCCTGTTATCCTTGCATATTATGCAGCGCTTAATCGTTTGGCGATGGTGGTTTTGCCGACATCAAACCCGGAGGATCCCTATGAAAAAAAGCAGCGCTTCAAAGTTCTGGCTGCTTTTACTTGGGGATTCCAGCTTCCCGATTATGTTGTATCTGGGCATGCATGGAAAAAACCGGACCCACGGATCCCAGGCGATTTCACCCTAGATTTGCCATTCCCGGGATTAGTTTGGACAAAATCCCATCAAGTTGTCGGAATCACGGGCGGGACGCAATTCAAACGGGTAGATGGTCCCGGCGTTGTGTTTACAGGAAAACTGGAACGTCCTTTTCAAATCATCGATTTACGCAACCAACTTCGCTCGAGTGAAATCGATGTAGTAAGCAAAGATGGCATACACTTCAAGGCAAATGTATTCGCCGCCTTCCGCGTTGATCCAGATGCATGGGATGAACAAACCCATGACACGATTGGCGCAATCAATCCTCTATTGAAGGGTGCAGATCAGCCTAGTTACATGGAAGGAAGCTTCCCTTACTCGCATTTACGGGTAAAAGCCCTGTTGGGCTCGATCAGCCCATCCTCTTTGAATGACGATACATTGATCTACTGGGATCGTTGGGTGTTGAGCGTGGTTGAAGATATGGCTCGAAAGGTGATTTCGCAAAAGAGGCTCAACGAACTCTGGAAACCCGCAAAGGATAAGAAAGAGGCCAATGCATTAGAGATCATCGCCCAGGAAATCAAGGATGAGATCTTTATTAAACTGAGATCGGTTGGTATTCTCTTACTTGCGGCTCGAGTCGCCAATTTCAGCTTTCCAAAAAGCGAAGGCGATGTAGATGAAATTTCAAAACAGCAAATTGCATCCTGGGGTTCTGAATGGGAACGGAAGAAAATAGAGGTTTTATCGACAGCTCAGGCTGAATCCGAACGAATTCAGCAGGAGGCACGCGCTTACGCCCAATCACTCCTGCTGAATTCCATTGCCGAAGGCTTGCAAAGAGCGGAAGAAATCCACCCTAATCTATCCCGGTATGTGATCGAGATGCGCCTCCTAAGCGCATTGCAGGATTATATTTATATAGGGCCGTCGGATGGGGAAGAAACGATAGACAACGTGAAAATCAGAGACTTAAGATCCTATATTCGCGAACGCCAGGAATACTATTCGTCAAAGGATAGAAGGGAGCACAAACCTTGACCTTTACTCCTCCCAAAGAGCCCCTGAACTGGCAGAACGCATATACACGCGATCAAGCATTTCGAGATTCTGATAAGCAGTCTTCTGAATTTCTCCTGCCAATCGGGATCGCTTTGGTAACCGTATTGGTTTATGGTTTGCTGAGTCTAGCCCGTTTCCATTTCTTCTATAAGTATAGCCTTTATACGATTGGCTTCATTGCTTTGGCAATATTGATCTTCCTTATTGTTTCTTCTTTACTGATTCTGAAGGGAAGCTCCCGATTTGCATCGACTTTCTTTGAGGATTTTTACCGCCCTCCTGAGAACATCGACCCCGTCAAAATAATCAATTATCGGCTGAATGGCGTAACGAGACTCCCTGAACCGCTGAACATGATGTCGCAATTCAAATACATCATCGCAAGAGATGGCGAAATAGACAAGAAGGATGAATGGCCTACCTGGATGGCTCTTAACCTGGGTGGGCCGCTCATGCTGATCGTGTTCGATGGCTGTGCGCTCTACCTGGAAAGGGGAAACAAGTTCTCGCGCGTTGTTGGCCCAGGCCCCATTCCTCCATTTCTTGAGTGGCACGAAACAATCAAATACGCGGTGGATTTGCGCCCCAAAGTGAAAGAAGGCGAGTTTTCTGTTTGGACCAAAGATGGGATTAATATCAGGTTGGCAGTGAGAATGGAATGCAGGATCGGTGATCCGAACAAAAAAGACCCACAAGGGAATCTGGTTTATCCTTACGATCCCGAAGCTGTAAAGAAGGCTGTCGAGAGGTATGCCCTTAAGTGGCCAAAACCCGAGGAAGAACCCAGCGAAAACTCCTGGGTGGATACTGCTTGGGGGCAAATCACCGGGATTATACCGAGATACATTGGAAGCCGGATGCTGGATGATATCCTCATTGCCGATCGGAAAAGTGGACAGATCTTATCGCCCCAAGCCCTGGAGAAGTTACTGGCGAGCATCAACGAAGCTACAAATGCATTTGGAGTTTATGTAATCAACCTTCAAGTTACAAGCGTCATAATTCCCAAGGAAGTACAAGAACAACATAAAACCTTCTGGGAAGTAGAACGCCAAAGTATTAACACGATCATCCAAGGGGAGGCTAAAGCATTCAGCATCCGCACTCGCGAAAAAGCCCGGGCTGATTCACAGCGCGATTTGATCCTGGCAATTGCTGAGGGGCTTGAAAAAAACAAAGCGTCCCCCTTCACCGAACCATTATTGCTTTCCCTTTACGGTGTACTAGATGAAAGCCTTCATGACCCGCTGATCCGAGCTCAACTGGCAAATGAAACACTAGATACACTTGAGAGATTGCGTGAATTATTAGACAAGTAATAGTCATGAGACAAATATGGCTGCCCAATTAATTAAGAGAACACTCAAAGCTCTTCGAACGGATGATGAGTATCTCATTGAAACGTTGAAACGCTATTTAAATTCAATCGATGATACCAGCAAGACACTTGCATTAGTAAATGAGTTTTATCAAGAGCATCAGCGCGCAAGTTGTATCTGCTTTGACAATCAAGCTTTCTGCGCCACCCTCATCGGCATTGGGTATCTCAGCCTTGGTAAGTATGAAGAAGCTGTTAAATGGCTTGAGTCTGGAAGCAGTCAATTCTGTATCAAAGGCGAGTCCTGGAATCAAGCCATAACCTTAAGGTTGCTTGGGCATTGTTATTTGATTATTGGGAAACCATACGAATCTATTAGTTGCTATGAAAAGGCCAAAAGGATTGTTCAACTAAGAATTCATATTGGTAAGAATAATTACGATAACTCCTACAAGGCATTACAGAAAGAACTGAGCAAATTGATTGCCAAAGCACAAACAGAATCAATGCCCGCAGAATCACAAAGCAGGAAATTAAGACAACCGATCCAAAATAAACCTACTATCAGAAAGAATGCTTACCTCACTCTGTTATCGCTTCCAATCTATCCTGGTGTTCAAGCGGGGACGAATGGACCAATACTTGTCCGTCCCAAGTTAAAGAGCTCCCAGACAGATATTAGCCTAATTACCCTTGATCAAAAAAGTTATTCACTACATTCCTTGTTGAAGGATAAGCGACAAATCACTCTCTCCGATGGCTTGAAATATGGTTGGGCTAAAGTTTTTGGGGATAGTATGAATGCTGCTAACATCTATGAGCATGATTATGTTCTATTTTATGAAAGCGCTGATGCTGAGCATCATTCCATTGTTGTTGCTTCACTCCTTGAGCAAGACGGGATTGATCTGAAATTGATTGTCAAGCGCTACAACAAAATAGATCGCCTCTTATTATCTGAAACCATTCCTCCCAATCTTTACGATCCCATAGAATTAGGAGGGGAAACGAAAATTCTAGGGACAGTGGTAGCCATCGCAAAGCCAATTGATGAAGCGCACCCATAACGTAGAATGAGTGTCTACCCAGGTTCCTCCCCCATCCTCATCCTCGGTGCCGCCGGTCTGGATGTAATTGGCCGCATCGAATCTGACCTCCACACCGGCACATCCAACCCGGCGCGCATCCGCACATCATTTGGGGGCGTGGCGCGCAACGTGGCCGAGAACCTGGCCCGCCTGGGTCAGCCCGTGCGCCTGGTGACTGTCGTTGGAAAAGGCCAGTTTGGGGATGATATTCTTGGCTATACGCAGAAAGCCGGAGTAGATGTATCTGCCGCCATCCGGACTGCCTCCTTCCCAACCGGTTTCTACATGGCAGTCCTGAACGAGAGCGGCCAGCTACATTTTGCTGTGGATGATATGCGCCTGATCTCAGAATTGTCTCCCGATCACTTAAGAGATCACGCCGAACTCTTCGCATCCGCCAGCATGGTATTCATGGACGCCAACCTGCCTTCAGCTACCATCCAGACTGCCTTCAGCCTGGCCAAAAAGGCGGGCATTCCGGTTTGCGCAGATCCAACTTCCGCTTCGCTGGCGCCCAAACTCAAAAAATTCCTGCCGCGTTTGCATCTCATCACGCCCAACGCAACCGAAGCGGGTATCCTGACCGGCAAGCCATTCCCGGACAACGACCGCAAGGCCGCCATCGAGGCTGCCCGGATGCTCGTCAGCCAGGGCGTGGATGTCGCCATCGTCACACTGGCAGAGTTCGGGGTTTGCTACGCCGCATCCGAGACCAACGGCCACATCCCCGCCATCCGGACGCAAATCCTCGACCCAACCGGCGCGGGAGACGCCATGACCGCCGCCATCCTCTTTGGCCTGTTGAACGAACTGTCGGTCGATGATGCTGTCCGGCTGGGCGTATCGGCAGCTTCCCTGACCCTGCGCTCGCCGGGCACCGTTTGCGCTGACCTGACCCTGGAAAAACTTTACGATCAATTGGGTACATAAATGCATACAAAACTACCTCCCCACTTTTCGGTCACGCCCGAGATCCTCCACGCGCTGACAGCCAAGTTACCGGTGGTCGCATTGGAATCGGCCGTCATCACCCATGGACTGCCGCGCCCCTATAACCTTTCCCTGGCACAAGATGTGGAGCAGGAAATCCGCAACGAAGGATGCATCCCTGCCACGATTGCCGTGCTGGATGGCGAGATAAGGATCGGCATCCCCGGCGATGAACTCGAATGCCTGGCAAACGACGGCAACGTAGTGAAAGTCAGCCGCCGGGACTTTGCAGCAGCCGTGACGAAGAAGTCAACCGGCGGAACGACCGTTGCCGGTACCATGTTTGCCGCCCAGAGAGCGGGCATCCAAGTTTTCGCTACGGGTGGGATTGGCGGTGTTCACCCCGAACC
>JBFYSM010000043.1:0-3034 GCA_041301605.1 Chloroflexota bacterium
ATGCCGATGTAGAAAGGTTTATGATTTGCAACCGGGTTACCCTTGGCCTGCACGTGCTTGGCATCCGTTTCTCGCACAACCACCAGGCCGGGGATGTGCATGGGAGAGTAATCTGGTTTCCCGTCCAGGTTTATGGACATGTAACCGTCCGCATGATCCCGCAGCCAGGCGGCAGTTGCTGGAACCTGTTCAGATGGAACGCTCAAATGGTAGCAGGTGGGATCGATGCAGGTCAGGGTGCCGGTAACTTCGCCGCGCGGCGTGAAAAGCCTGGTCGGCTGGCTGTCACCCGGTTTCAGGGTTGAAAGATCGCTGGTAAGAACATAATTGAGGAATTGGCGTACACGGCAACCAAATAACTCAAGTGTCCCTGTAATAGGATCGTCAATAAAGAAGAAATGTGGATATCCATGCCGCGTCGGTTCGAAATCCACGCCGGCCCCTTCGGCCAGGGCGCGTACTTTCAGGCGGGCAGTTTCGAGCACCTCGAAATCGATTTTGGCACGCCGTTTGATCCGGCCGGGGAAGGGGGTATCGATGCGGTGTGGTGCGCAGGCCAGCAGAACATCTGCGATGATATCGGCCAATTGGCGGCATTTTTCTTCGTCAAAGCCGCGCTGGGTGATCCAGGGCGTGCCGATGCGGATGCCGGAAGGATCGTTGGGGATCGTGTCACCGGGGATGGTGTTGCGGTTGACCACGATGCCGGCCAGGTCTAGGATGCGCGCTGCCCGGTCACCGGAAAGCGTGGTGCCATCCGGGGCTTTGATCGTTCGGCAGTCGATGTTGAGCATGTGTGAGTTGGTTCCGCCGTAGGCAATCCGCAGGCCGCGCTCCTTGAGCCGTTCCGACATGGCCAGGGCATTCTTGATGGTCTGTTTCTGGAGTTGTTCGAACTGCTTGGTGCGGGCCAGTTTGAAGGTCAGGGCCAGCGCCCCAAAGATCTGGACATGCGGCCCGCCCTGCTCACCAGGGAAAACGGCCTTATCGATCAGTTTTGCCAATTCCTTGTCGATGGTCAGGATGATGGCGCCGCGCGGACCGTCCAGTGTCTTGTGGGTGGTCGAAGTGATAACATGGGCGTAGCCGACCGGGGAGGGGATGACGCCAGCCGCGACCAGGCCGCCGATGTGGGCGATGTCGGCCAGCAGGTAGGCATCCACTGCATCCGCGATCTGGCGGAACTTCTGCCAGTTGGGGATCCATGGATAGGAGGAGTAACCGGCGATGATCATCTTTGGTTTGTGTTCCTTGGCCAGGGCCAGGATCGCATCATAGTTCAGTTGCTCATTGTATGGATCGACCGTGTAGGAAACGATATTGAAATACTTGCCCGAACGGTTGACCGGTGAACCGTGCGTGAGGTGTCCACCGTGGAACAGGCTCATGCCCATGACCGTATCGCCAGGGTTGAGCAAAGCATGATAAACAGCATTGTTGGCGGGAGCCCCGGAAAGTGCCTGCACGTTGACATAGATCTGGTTAGGCTTGATGTTGTTGGCAGCGAAGGCCTCGGCGCAGCGGCGGCGGGCGAGTGTTTCGACCAGATCGGCATATTCAACGCCCTTGTAATAGCGCGGGTCGGCGTAGCGGCGATAGTGTACGAGTTGTTTTTCGTAATCCAGGGTTTCATCTTCGCTGATGCAGCGTAACGACTCGAAGGGGTAGCCCTCGGCGTAGATGTTCTGGAAAGCGGAAGCCATCGCTTCCCGTACCGCCAGTGGGGCCTGGCTCTCAGAAGGGATCAGAATCAATTTACGCGTTTGGCGCTCGGCTTCGATTTGGGTTAATTCATATACTTCGGGGTCGAGATCTTGCAGGGAGCCACGGAACAGATAATCAGACATGAGAATTCTCCTGTGTCAGGGATGCGTGTTGTGGATCGTAATAGGTGAATTGTATTCCTCGAAATGGGGAGGGTCAAGTTATAAATCGCTTAATGCGGATGATATATGACAGTTGTTTGAGTTATCAAGGATGAAGTTCTTTGACCTTGTGACTCTAGCAGGGTGATGGAACCTGACAATTCATAAAGCCAAGCAGGTGACAAAATAAAAGTTATGAGCGCCTTCCTTAGGGAGGGCGCTCGATTTTGAAAAGACTGGCATCTGAGATTTACAAATTTCAAGTTAGGACATCTATACTATCCACTCCTGTACCATCGCCATCACCGCCAGGTGGGGCATAGATGCGCAGGTAACGGTAACTGCCGGGCGGTACCGGGCCGGGGATGGTATTGGTCAATGCGCCGGGCACGGCTACACCTGGAGCATTATCCACATCGATGGCGATACCGGTCTTTAGTGGTAAGGTGCCATAGAGATAATCAAATAGTATGACTTCGTTGTCATTTTCAGTAAATCCACCAACATTGGAATGGTTATCCTGAATGTAATCACCCCAATAAAAGATGGTGTACCAATTCACCTGGTCTGTACTGATTTGCAGGATGGTCCAATCCATCGCGATTGCGTCAGGAAAATATCCATAATCATAGCAAACCAGATCATAATTGGGTTCTCCATCCCCGATAACTTCAATGGCGGTCCCCAGGTCAATGACAAGGATTTCCCCATCATTGATTTGACGGTAATTCCCATCCGGCTGGCCAACATCCGGTTCATTCGTATCCACGATAAAGTTAGCTGTGACTGTCTGGTTCCCGCTAATCGTTATTGTTTCCGGGTTGGTGGAGCCACTCAAATCACCCGACCAGCTATCGAAATTCCAGTTCGTGTCAGCTTGGGCGGTCAATTGCACGATATCACCATATTGATAAGTGGCCTGGTCGGGGTTCTTGGTCACCGTACCACTGCCAGCAGTGTTGATTGTCAGGGTGTACTGGATCGCTGTGAAGGTGGCAGTGACCGTTTTATCGCCATCCATTATGATCGTATCTGGGTTGTTGGAACCGCTCAAATCTCCCGACCAGCCAGTAAATGTCCAGCCTGTACCGGCATTGGCGGTCAATAGCACGGATGTGCCGGCGGGGTAAGTTGCCTGGTTGGGATTCCTGGTTACCGTACCGCTGCCG
>JBFYSM010000102.1:0-5676 GCA_041301605.1 Chloroflexota bacterium
TCGCAGTGACAGCATCCTGCGGGAGGATATTGCCCGCCAGATTTTCCCAAACATCCAACCGATCGGTTACATCCAGGCTGTGCAGCACTCCCTGGAACAACTCAAACCGGAATACCTGGAGCCTTTCTGGAATGAAGGCGGCAAACCAGCCATCCAGCTCAAGCATAAAGGTTTCCTGATCGACCACCGTCAAATCCAGATTAAAGCGCCAAGTGAAGCTGTTTACCACATCGTTACCAGCCTGGGCGGGGAGAACGGCTGGCTCTACGCCGACTGGCTCTGGCGGCTGCGCGGCTGGCTGGACCGGCTGGCTGGCGGCCCGGGCTTGCGCGGCCGGCCCCAGGTCCGGGAAGCGATTGTTGGGAATATGATAGATTTCTACCGGGTGGAAGAGATCAACCCCGGCCACAAGATCCGCCTGTATTCCGAGTTGAAAGCCCCCGGCGACGGCTGGATGGAATGGCAGGTCAAACCTGTCGATGGAGGTTCGCTGCTTTCACAAACAGCCTATTTCGCCCCCAAAGGGCTGGCCGGATTCCTGTACTGGTACCTGCTGGGCCCCATCCACCGGCTGGTATTCGGAGGGTTGATCCGCTCCATCGCCTGGAAGGCTGAAAACGAGGAGATGGGGCAAGGTTTTGCCACTGACTAGCGGCCTGCCTAACCACTCGTTTCAGGGCGCGAATAAGGCGAAATTCGCGTTGAACGTATGACCTTTTTAGAAGATCATCGTTCAAAATTCCCCTCTTGCCATTCGCCCAGAATGTTATATACTACGCACCGAAACTTTGAAAAACAGGAGATAACCAGATGAATCCACAAGAACGGGAAAAGGAAAAGCCCCCCACTACCACGCCGCGCCGGGAAGGGCCGTGGAAAGTGGCCTTATTGGCCAACATCAAGGAGCGGGGCAAACCCCTGCCTGCAGATGTGCCATCCGATACCGGCGCGGATTACGACTACATCGAAACCATCGATATGATCCGGGCTGCCATCGAGACGGATGGCCACCAGACGGTCTTCATCCCCGCCGATACCAAGCTTCCCTATGCGCTGAAAGAGATCAAGCCCGATATCTGCTTCAACATCGCTGAAGGGTTGGGAGGCGATGCCCGTGAAGCCCAGGTGCCAGCCCTGCTGGAAATGCTCAAAATCCCCTATACCGGCTCGCGTGTTCTGACCAATGCCATTTCGCTTGATAAAACCTTGACCAAGCGCATCTGGCGTGACCGCGGCCTGCCGGTGGCCCCTTTCCAGGAATTCACTTTCGGTGATGAACCCCTGCGGCCGGAACTCAAACAGCACTTCCCGCTCTTCGTCAAACCCGCCCGCGAGGGCACCGGTATGGGCGTGGATCAGAAAGCCATCGTCAAAGACGAGGCCGAACTGCGCGAGCGCGCCAATTACATCATCCATCTATATCATCAACCTGCGTTGGTTGAGATCTTCCTGCCGGGCCGCGAGTTCACGATCGGCATCCTGGGCCGCCGCGATGCCCCCCTCTACTCCCGCCACCCGGAATGGTACGAGAAGGATGGTTTCCACCGCCTGCCCATTCTCGAACTGGATATCACCCGTTCGGTGACACCCAGTGTATACGGCCTCGAAGCCAAGGCCCAATCGGTAGGATCAGAAGGTGCGCCGGATTACCTCTGCCCGGCACCCATCGATCCCGAAATGACCAGGAAACTCCAGCACCTGGCCTATCGGGCGCATGTCATCCTTGGTTCACTGGATGTTTCGCGCACCGACGTACGCCTGGACGCGGGAGGCAACCCACGCCTGCTGGAGATCAACACCCTGCCCGGCCTGACCCCCGGTTACAGCGATCTGTGCATCCAGGCCAGTGCACATGGCATTTCGTATGAAGATTTGATCCTGGAGATCCTTTACCTGGGCGCCAGCCGCTGGGGGCTGATCGAAGCCAGGCCACTCGCCGAACAACATAAGAGAAACTAGCCTTTGGATCTGTGGTAATCTCACTTTTGAGTTATGAACCGCGAAGCAGCAAAGCCCGCGAAGGCTTTTTTACAAGTGTTTTCTTAGCGATCTTCGCCTCTTCGCGGTGAATTTCGGCGTATCTTTGATAAATACACCAGAGAGGTAGGCTATCGAACCCGTTTCCCCACAGGAAGCGGGTTTCGTTTACAATGCTCTTGAACGAAAATTCTCTCCCGGAGGTGCACATGTCAGACGCCTGGAATCACCTGAACCAGATCGCCGGCCTCGGCCCGCGCCCGATCGGCTCACCGGCCAACCAATCTGCTGCCGACTATATCCGTGATACCCTGCTCGCCTGCGGCCTGGAGGTGGAGGAGCAACCCTATGCCTGCACCGCCTGGGAGCATCAATCCACCCTGCTGGAAAGGGATG
Source organism: Chloroflexota bacterium (assembly GCA_041301605.1). Taxonomy (GTDB): domain Bacteria; phylum Chloroflexota; class Anaerolineae; order Anaerolineales; family Villigracilaceae; genus VGNO01. The sequence goes on from JBFYSM010000102.1 coordinate 2,374, forward strand.
GGCAACGGCTGGATGCCGCCGCAAACTGTTTCTCCCTGCCTTGCGATGTGACCGCCCCCATCCTCCCCATCGGTTCACTGGCGGAACTCGAAACCGCCCCCGCCAAAGGGAAAATCCTCCTGCTCTACGGCGACCTGGTGCGAGCCCCGCTCTCGCCCAAGTCCTGGTTCCTGAAAGATGAGCGCGCCGACCGTTTCATCACCCTGCTGGAACAGCTGCAACCTGCCGCGGTGCTGGCCCCGCCGACCGCCACAGATTACTTCGGCATGTTGACCGAGGACTGGGAACTGGATATCGCGGCGGCAACCATCCCCAAGCCGGTGGCGTTGCATCTCTTCCGCGAACCGGAAACGCCCGTGCATCTGTACATCCAGGCCCGGCGTTACCCGGCCACGGCGCGCAACATCGTCGCCCGAACATCCGGCCAGCAGGAGCGCCGCGTGGTGGTTTGCGCCCATTTCGACACGAAGATCAACACACCGGGTGCGGCCGATAACGCCGCCGGGTTAGCCTGCCTGTTGGCGCTGGCCGATTCCCTGAAAGATCATTCCCTGCCCTTCGGCCTCGAATTCGTGGCCTTCAACGGCGAGGAATACCTGCCAATGGGCGATACCGAATACCTGCGCCGCGCAGAAGGGTATTTCAAGGATATTGCCCTCGCCATCAACCTGGATGGCGTTGGCATGGCATTGGGGACGACCTCCATCACCATGCTCTCCGCACCGGAAGAACTCGAAGCAAAGGTGAAACAGGTTGCAGCGGGTTTTCCGCGCGTCGTCTGGGTGGATCCCTGGTATGAGAGCAACCATTCCTCCTTTGCCATGCGCGGCATCCCGGCCGCAGCCCTGACCTCGGTCGGGGAACGCGGCATTGCCCACTTCCCACACGATACCGTGGAAGGCGTGAGCAGCGAACGGCTGGAAGAGGTGGTGAAGCTGGTTCACGCTATCATCAAGAATATGGAATGAATACCGATCCTTGCGAAGGTTGTATACCCGACGGGATTATGGATGTACTGATATCTCTGCTGGAAATTAATATCGGGAAGCGGCAAAACCTTCGCAAGGGTTGGTCAAATACGGTATAATTCGCCCGCTTTGATTGGAGAGGTCGCGTAGTCTGGCCTAGCGCGCACGCCTGGAGAGCGTGTTTCCCGAAAGGGAACGAGGGTTCAAATCCCTCCCTCTCCGCCACAAACGAACACCCCTGCGCGGGGTGTTTTTTTGTTTGGCGATGCCGCCCAACAGCCGTAGCAAAGATCAGGTGGATTTTCTTCAAAACGAATCCGGGGGGATTGATATTATATAAGATATTGTATATAATACCGCCATGAGTGTTCCTCATATCATCATTGATACGAACGTACTGAAGGCAGCGTTGCGCTCGAATAAAGGTGCATCATTCAAGCTATTGTCGCTGGTTGGAACACAGAAGTTCGAAGTGCATGTTTCGGTGGCGCTGGTGCTGGAATACGAGGATGTCCTCCAGCGTCATCGGGCAGAGATTGGTTTTTCGCAAGATGAATTATCCCTTTTTATCGATTCTCTATGTTCAATGGCGCACCATCACAAGATATACTTCTTGTGGAGGCCGCTTTTATCTGATGCCAATGATGAGTTGATCCTTGAATTGGCCGTTGCTGCCAGATGTGCGTATATTGTGACGCATAACGTCAACGATTTCAAAGGCAGCGAGAAATTTGGTGTCCAGGCGATCACGCCGAAAGAGTTCTTACAGAACATTAACGAGGTGAAAGAATGAGCGCACTTAGTTTACGATTACCGAAATCATTGCATGAACAACTACGCGAGCTGGCGCAAGAAGAAGGCATATCTGTCAATCAGTTCGTCATGCTGGCAGTTGCCGAAAAAGTGGCATCCATCTCAACAATCGAATACCTGGAGAAGCGGGCAAGACGCGGCAGCCGCGAGAAATTCCTCGAACTCCTGGGCAAAGTGCCCGATGTAGAACCTGAGGAGGCCGATCGTTTATAACCAGGCTGACGCCCATGCACGCCTGGAGAGCGCCTTTGCCGAAAGGGAACGAGGGTTCAAATCCCTCCCTCTCCGCCACAAACGAACACCCCTGCGCGGGGTGTTTTTTGTTTGGCGATTTCTCCTGAACCGCTGAGGTGGGAATGATTGTGCAGGGAAAATACAGATGCCAAAGTTATGGCACGCGTGTGATATCTTCCACGTAATCCAATGCCCCCTGGCATACTGGCGTGAGATGGGATGAAACATGCTCCCAATCAAGCGGCTCGAAGTTGTTCAGCGTCGCTTCGATAGCCAACGATAGGCATCCCGCCCCGGCGTTGTAGTTGACTAGCGTGAAGCGCCACAAATCTTCATAACTGCTAAGGTCTCCCGGCGCGCTGCCGGTGTAATTGCGGATGACGCGCCCGGCCTGGGCGCAATTGCCCATCAGGGTTTCGGCAAAGATATGGATGCTGGCATCGGCTTTGTTCAGATCGATCCCCAGCGGGCAATCGGTGCAGAAGGCATCCACGCGGCGCACCATGGCCGCCCGTAGCAATGCCTGCACCCCCGGTTTGAGTTGGGGGTAGCGCGTCTTGCATAGTTCCTTATCCAGAACGAGCGGACAGAACTGTTCGTAGAAGGACGGGTTCCAGAGCAGTGCGGTATCGGCACCGTTCTCCGTCAACTGGCCCAGCCCGACCTCGGGTGTACCAGTAACCATCCCCGGCCAGAACTGGCTCTCGCGGCTGAACAGATTCTTGAGCAACTGGGCTGGCACACCGGTCTCCTGGGCCGCCGCCAGGATCAGGTCATCGAAGCGGTTCTGCCATTCCTCCACCAGCGGCTGGGCAGCCTCCTTGCCGCAGGGGGTGAGGGTGCCATCCGTGAAGAAGCCTTTGTCCGGGCAAAAGACCAGGTTGACGAGACCACGCTCGATCAGGTTGATGGCCAGATATTCATAAGGGATATTGGACGCCAGACCGCTGGGGTCTTCGGGGGTCAACAGCCAGTTGGGCAGGCCGCCAACCGGCGGGAAGGCTTCCCAGGTTTGGGCGCAGGCGGCGAGCGTTTCGCCCACCCATTGGTCGCTGAGCACATCCGCGTAGTAGGAGATGGCATCACCATCAGGATTTATGATTTCAGACACGCGCACCTGGGCTTCGAACGCCACGCTGCTATCGCCGTAACTGGAATAAGCCCAGAACTCGATCTGCATGCCATTTTCATCCGTCAGGTCGAGGGGCAGTTCACAGGTCGGGCCGCAGGTGAACGGCATACCATCCATGTAACCTTCGATGCTGATGATCTGTTCATTTGGGAGCGG